>JANXSC010000218.1 GCA_025352845.1 Opitutaceae bacterium | reverse complement strand
TCTATCTCGTCGACGCTTCCTCCGATCCGGTGGTGGTGCAGATTGACGGGCGCGCGTGTGTCCAGCACAGCGGCTGCCTGCGCGATTTCCTTTCCGCGATGCTGGAGCAGGGGAAGCGCCGCTTCGTGTTGGATTTTCAGGGCTGCGCGAGCATGGACAGCACGTTTCTCGGCGTGCTGGCGGGCACGGCCCTCGAGCTGCGCAAGAGCGTTCCGCCGGGGAGCCTCGTCCTCGCGCGCGTCGGCCCGCGCAACCTTGAGCTCATCCGCAGTCTTGGCCTGCACCGCATCGTGACCGTGGATCCGGGTGAGGCGGCGCCGGGCGCATTGAAATGCGACACGCCGCTCGAGGCAAAAAAATGCAGCGAGATTGAGAGCGCGCGGCAGGTGCTCGAGGCCCACGAACACCTCGTGGCCGCCGACGAGGCGAACCGCGCAAAATTTCAGGACGTGATGAGTTTTCTGCGGAACCGGCTCGATCAGAAATAGGAGCAGGTTCGGGCACGGCCCACGGGTTGCGAGGTAGGCGGGCACGTCCCGTGCCCGCATTGCGGGCGCAACGAGGAGATTCCATGCGGGCACAGGGACGTGCCCGCCCACCGTTAGTCCAAAAGCGAAAGGACGCCGATGTGAAGCAGCAAAAAACGCCCACAAAAAACCCCGGTCTTTCGACCGGGGAAATTGGTGGACCCTAGGAGGCTCGAACTCCTGACCTCCTCAATGCCATTGAGGCGCTCTACCAACTGAGCTAAGAGCCCGTTCGCACTTGCGAGGGGCGAGAAAAATCAAAGTTCCGCCGACGAACGCAAGGATTTTTTCAACCCTCGCCCCGCTCGCTCATCGAGAAGATGAACGAGACCGACTGGCCCTTTTTATCCGGCCGGGCCGGCATTTTCACGCTCCGGATGGCGTCAAGCACCGCGCGGTCATACTCGGCGCTGCCGGACGAGGTGACGACCCGCGCGCCCGTGAGCGAGCCGTCGGCATTGCTGCGGACCTCGATCTCGACCTTGAGGCGGTCGCTCAGCCCCGGGGGGGCGACGAACTCGCGGCGCAGGCGGTCGCGAAGCATTTTTTCGTAGGCGGCGAGGACGTCGGAGTTGTCACTCGTGAGCGCCTTGCCGCCCGCACCGCCAACTTTGTTCGCCGCGGAACCGCCGACCACGCCTTTGGCGATGCCCTCGGCATCGACCTTGGGCGACTTGTTCGAAGCTACCTTGGGCGGGGGGGTGTTTTTGGATTTGTTGGCGGCATCGAATTGTTCTTTCGTGAGTTTTTTCGCTTCGTCGTCCGCGCGCTTCTTCTCGGCCGCCTGCTCCTTCTTGATCAGCAGCTTCGCTTTTGACTCCCCGACGATGATGTTGCGCCGAACCTGTTTGGCGAAATCAGGGAGCGGTTTATCGGCCGGTGTAGTGGGAGCGGTGACCGGCGGCGTTGGAGCCGGCGGCGCTGATGGAGCTTCCTGTCGCACGGGTTCCGGTGGAGTGGGCTTCGGTTCGGCGACCTTTGGCACGTTGGACTTTAACCCCTCCGAAGTTCCCAGCGCCGGTGCTTCCGTCGCCATGTAGTTGTCGCCCACGCCTGCCACCAGCTCGAGAAATTTTTCTGGTGGATCGTCCGAGCGCGAAATGTAGCCGAGTAACAGCGCGATGATTAAGGCCACCGCATGCAGCGTGGCGGAGAGCATAAACGCACCGGGCGAGTTCGCGGTCATGGCGTTCAGCGTTCCGTCTGCAAATCGAAATTGGTGCGGGAGAGTCCCGAGTTTTGGACTTCGTTAATCAGCTCGGCGACGCGCTCGTAGGGCACCTTGGCGTCGCCGCGAATTCGGACGACAGGCTGCCTGGGTTGTGCGGCCAACGCCCGAAGCCGGGTGCGCACCTCCGCGAGCGTCAGTGGAATCTTATTATCCACATAGAAACCCTTCGCGTCGACGCCGACGGTGACGAATTTCTCGTTAGGGTCCGCCTTGGATGGCGGTCCTTTTGAAACGGTGGGCAGGTTCACCGGCACCGTCTGCTCATGCTGAATCAGCGGGGTCGCGATCATGAAAATCACGAGGAGAATGAACCCGAGGTCGATCAGGTTCGTGACGTTCAGGTCCGCGATCGGATGCGCGCTGCGGTGGCGGCGGAAGTTGCGGGCCATGGCGGGGAGTGGCGTTTAGCTCGACTCGAGCTCGATGCGATCGGCGAGCGAACTGGCGAAATTTTCCAGCTCCGTGATCATCAGTCGCGTGTGGCTCAGCAGAAAATTGTAGCCGAAGACCGACGGGATGGCGACGACGAGGCCGGCAATCGTCGCGAGCATCGCGCCCGAGACGCCCGGCGCGAGTTGCTGGATGCCCGCCGTCTGCTGCAAGGCGATCGAGCTGAACGCTTCCATCACGCCCCACACCGTGCCGAGGAGGCCGATGAACGGCGCACCCGACACAATCGAGGCGAGGAAGATCATACTCGATTCGTAGCGCAGCGTCTGCCGCGCGATGGCGCGCTGGAGCGCGTTCTCCGCGTGTTCGAGACGGGCGCGGGAATTGTCCGTGCCGCGTTGCTGGCCGATGGCCGCGGCGCGCGCGTAATTTTCCAATGCCTCGGCGAGCAGGTCGGCGTAGGGGATCACGCGCCTGTTCCGAAACGATTCCGGCAGATCGAGGATGGTGCGCTGATCGCGGAGGTGGGCGTCGAACGAGTGGTTGAGCACGCGGAGGCGTTTCAGCTCAAAATATTTTCCGAACATCACCGTCCACGCCACAAGGCTGAACACGCCCAGGCCCAGGACGATGACCTTGTCGATCGTGCCGCACCGTTCGAAGATATCGATGATGCTCGTGGCGAGGAAGGGAGAGACGGAAAACGGCGCGACCATGATGTAGGTGCGCAAGAGTTGGCCGGTTTGATCCGCGCCTTCAACGGAAAACCCGGCGAAGTTGTTCGCGATCTCTTCACCGGCCCGGAAAGGTCATGCGCGAATCTGTTTGCCGCCGCCGGTGCCGGATTTTTCCTCAGCACTCCGCCACACCCATCCAAGCCACATGTTCCGCTCCCGCGCCCTCTCGCAACTCCAGTCCCGCCGCTCCCAGATCGGGGCGCATAGCGTCCTCGTCGGTTTCGACGGCTTCGTCGACACCATCGTGACGCCTGTCGGGCTGCGCCGCAGCGCCGGGGAGAATTTCACGCCCATCGCCACGCTCGCCGAGCTGGGTCAACGCATCTCCGCCGCCGCGGGCAAGAGCACCAACATCGAGCTCTACCCGCGCACCGACAAACTCGGCGGCAACGGGCCGATCATGGCCAACGCGCTCCTCTCCGCCGGCGCGCGCGTGACCTACGTGGGCGCGCTCGGCACGCCGGTCGTGCATCCGGTCTTCGCCGCGATGGCGGCCCGCGCCCGGACCGTCTCGATTTGTGCCGCCGCGCAGACCACCGCGATCGAGTGCAACGACGGCAAGCTCATGCTCGGCCAGATGCGCTGCCTCGACGAAATCACCTACGACCGCATCTGCGCCGTGATGGGCGAGGCGGCGTTCCACGCCGAAATCGCCGCCGCCAGTCTGGTCGCGCTCGTGAACTGGACGATGATTCCGAACATGACCGCGATCTTCCGCGCCATCACGGAACACGTGTTGCCCAAGCTGCCGCCGTCGCCCAATCGCATCTTTTTCTTCGACCTTGCCGATCCGGAGAAACGCTCGGCCGAGGATCTGCGCGAGGCGCTTGCGGCGATGGCGAAGTTCTCGGCGTTTGGTCGCGTCACGCTCGGGTTGAACCACAAGGAAGCGCAGCAGGTCGCCGCCGCGCTCGGCTGCGGCGAAGTGCTCGATAACGAGGCCGGCCTGCGCGCGGCCGCCGCCGCGATTCGCGCGAAGCTCGCCGTGCACACGGTCGTGATTCACCCGCGCGAATCCGCAGCCTGCGCCACGGCCGCCGGCACCGCTTGGGTGCCCGGCCCCTACACCTCGCAGCCGCTCATCACCACGGGTGCGGGCGATCATTTCAACGCGGGTTTCACGTCCGGCCAGTTGCTCGGCCTCGATCCCGAGGCGTGCCTCGCCGTCGGCGTCAGCACGAGCGGCCACTACGTGCGCACCGGCGAGAGCCCCGCGCTCGCCACGCTCGAAACCTTCCTCGCCAACTGGCGCTGAACCTTCCACTTTTCTCCCCGACATGCCGCTGAAAACCAAAGCACCCGGTAAACTCATCTCCTTCGAGGGATCGGAGGGCTCCGGCAAATCCACGCAAATCGCCCGCCTCGCCGCGCATTTTCAAAAAACGCACCGCGATGTCCTCTCGACCCGCGAGCCCGGCGGCACCGAGATCGGCGAGCTGATCCGGAGCATCATCGTCCACAATTCCAAGGGCGACGAGATGTGCGCCGAGACGGAGCTGCTGCTCTTTACCGCGGCGCGTGCGCAGCTCGTCCGCGAGGTCATCGCGCCTGCGTTGCTCCGCGGCGCCATCGTGCTCAGCGATCGTTTTCTCGATTCTTCGACCGTTTACCAGGGCATCGGCCGCAATCTCGCCGCCGATCCCGTGGCGCAGATCAATCGCTTCGCCGTCGGCGACGTGATGCCCGACCTCACCATCGTCATCGACGTGCCGGAGGAAGTGAGCCTTGCGCGACTGAAGACTCGCGCCTCCGATCTCCCCGACCGCATGGAGCGCGAGAACGTGGGCTTCTACAAAAAAGTCCGCGAAGGTTACCTCGTGCTCGCGAAAGGCATGCCCGAGCGTTTCATCGTGGTCGACGGCACCAAGACCGAGGACGCGATTGAAAAGAAAATCTGGGCGGAAGTGCAGGCGCGGCTGAAATAG
This sequence comes from Opitutaceae bacterium, assembly GCA_025352845.1. Classification (GTDB taxonomy): domain Bacteria; phylum Verrucomicrobiota; class Verrucomicrobiia; order Opitutales; family Opitutaceae; genus ER46. The sequence goes on along the minus strand of JANXSC010000218.1, from coordinate 2,920 downwards.
CGGAGGAAAACCGGGAAAGTGGAAAATCGGAAAATTGGGAAATTGGGAAACCAGAAAATGGCTTCCTCACCCTGGTCCGGCGTTTCCCAATTTTCCACTTTCCCGCCTTCCCACTTTTCCGATGACTGTCCTCACGCCCTGGCCCGCCGCCCTCGTCGGCACGCCCGCCATCGCGGTGATCGAGCAGGCGATCGCGCGGAAGCGGCTCTCGCACAGTCTGCTCCTGCACGGCGACGACCTTGAGACCCTCGTGGCCATCGCCCACGGCATTGCGGACCGGTTGCTCAACGGCGAGCCGGGGAAGCGCGCGGCGGCGACGTTTCGGACGGAAACGCATCCGGACTGCTTCACGCTCCGGCCGGCAGGCAAGATGCGCCAAATTTCCGCGGCGAACACCCGCGCACTGATCGACCAGTTGCAAAACTCGCCGGCCGTCGCGCTGCGCAAGGTTGCGATTCTCCACGAGGTCGACCGCATGCACGTCACAGCGGCGAACGTTTTCCTCAAAACCCTCGAGGAACCTCCCGCCAATTCCACGCTGCTCCTGCTGACGACGCGCCCCTACGCGCTGCTCCCGACGATTCGCAGCCGCGTGCTGCATTTTCGGTTTCCGTCCGCCGCCGCGCCGGTGGCCGCCGATGGCTGGGCGCCGTGGCTCGACGATTATCGCGCCTGGCTCGGCCGGCTGGTCGAGGGCGTCGGCGCCGACAAGCGCGCGATCGCGGATCACGTGTTCACGCTCTACGGGCTCGTCGCGCGCTTCGGCGCGGTGCTGGATTTCGCCACGGCCGAGGTCTGGAAACAGCAGAAGGAAAAATTGCCGGCCGACCTCGAGGACGACGAGCAAGTCGCGATCGAGACGGGCATCGCGAACGGCCTCCGCTCGCGGCTCTTCGCCGAGATTGAGCTGGCGACGCGGACCTTTGCACTCCCGCGCCTCCTGGCGGGCGATGAAAACACCCGTCGCGCCCTCATCGCCGCGATCGAGAAGCTCGAGCACAGCGTGGGGCTGCTCCGCCTCAATCTGAACGAGTCGGCGGCGCTGGAAAATTTTCTGCTCTCGTCGCTGCGCACGTGGTCGAAGCGCTGAGGTGGCGCAATGTTCGGTGTAGGGCGGGGTCTCCCGACCCCCGCCGTCTGGGGAAATTTGAATGCGCTTCGCGCAATCCGGCGGGGTCAGGAGACCTCTCCCTGCATCGGAACCTCTCTTACCCGCTCAACCTTCGCTCTCGTGGCTCGCCAGCAGTGGCGGCTCGTCCACCAATCCGAACCGCGCGGCCCTGGCGCGCCAGTGCTCCTCCTCGATCTCGCGGCGTTTTACGGCGCGGTATTCGAGTTCGCCGAGGACAAAGATGAAGATGGGCAGTGCCATCCAGATCGGGCGATACCACGCGGCGGCAATCAGGCCGGTGACGCACAGGATTTTCGCCGTGGTCGCGGCCCAGAATGTCGCCCGCGTGTAGTCGAGGCGCATGGCGAGCGCGGCGCGCAGGATGCGGCCGCCATCCATCGGAAAGGCCGGCAGGAGATTGAAGAGGCCCATGATGAGATTCCACTGGAGGAGCAGCCGCCCGGCCTCCGCCCACGTGATCGCGTCGGGGTCGCCCGGCACCTCGCCCGGCACCACCGCCCACAGCAGCGCGACGAGCGCGAAATTCACCGCCGGTCCCGCCAGCGCGATGATGATCTCGCGGCGCGGCTCGCGCGGCATCGAGTCGAACTCCGCCATGCCGCCGACCGGCAGCAGCAAGATGCGGCGCACGCCGATGCCGTAGTGCAGCGCGGCAAAGCAATGCCCCAGCTCGTGCAGCACGACGCACACGAACACCGTGAGCAGCGCGCCCGTTTGCAGGAGGAGCCCCGCGAAGCCGTCTTCGATCCAGCCGTAGGCCGCCACCACTGCGAGCAGCGCGAGGAAAGTGCCATGCACGGCGAGACGGATGCCGCGCACACAGAAAAGGTTCATTGACCAGCCCAGCATGAGAAGCAACAAAAGCGCGCCTGCGGAATAAGCCAGCGCTCGCTCGAACTTTCGGGCGGCGGTCCGGGCCTCCGCCTCATCTTTCGCTTCCTGCGCCTTCATGTCCGACGCCATTGTCAGATCACCGACCATCCTCGTCATCGATGACGACGCCGAGATTCGCTACTCGCTCGCGCGGGTGCTTTCCACGCGCGGCTACCAGGTGGCCGAGGCGGCGAGCGGAGAGGAGGGCATCGCGGTCGTGAAAAAAGGCCCGGCGCCCGATCTTGTTTTCCTCGATGTGCGGATGGGCGGGATGGGTGGGATCGAGACCCTCCAACACATCCGCGCGGCGAATCCGCGGCAGCTCGTGATTTTGATGACGGCTTTCGGCACCGCGCAGACCGCGATCGAAGCGATGAAATACGGCGCGTTCGACTACGTGATGAAGCCCTTCGATCCCGCGAAGGTGATCGCACTCGCGCAGAATGCCCTGCAGGCCCACGCGGATCTCCGCGCCGTCGGCAACTACAAGCCCACGATCAACGCGGACGATTATCGCGAGGGCATCGTCGGCAGCTCACCCGTGATGCAGGATGTGTTCAAGGTCATCGGTCAGGTGACGGCCAGCGATGTGACCGTGATGATCACCGGCGAGAGCGGCACCGGTAAGGAACTCGTCGCCCGCGGCATCTGGAAACACAGCCATCGCGCAACCAAGCCCTTCATCGCGGTGAACTGCGCCGCGATCCCCGACAACCTGATCGAGAGCGAACTCTTCGGGCATGAAAAAGGATCGTTCACCGGCGCGACCGTGCAGCGCCTCGGCAAGTTCGAACTCTGCGACGCCGGCACGATCTTCCTCGATGAAATCGGCGACATGGCGCTCGCGACGCAAACGAAAATCCTGCGCGTCCTCCAGCAGGGCGAGATGCAGCGTGTCGGCGGCACGGAGACGAT
>JANXSC010000215.1 GCA_025352845.1 Opitutaceae bacterium | reverse complement strand
CTATGTTTACCTGATCCAGCGCGCCGGCATCCGCGGCAATCCCGACAATTCCGACATGCGCCGCGCCTATCAGGACGCGCTCGGCGCCGCCTTGAACATTTCTCCCGTCACCAAGAAATCCGCCACCGCCCCATGATCTCGCAACGCTTCCTCTTTGTCCTCTGCCTCGCTGCGCCGCTCGCGGCCGAGGTGAAACTCGCCAGTCCGTTCACCGATCACATGGTGCTCCAGCGGGAGATGCCCGTCCCGGTGTGGGGTTGGGCCGATCCGGGCGAACGCGTGACGGTCACCTTTGCCGGTCAGACCCAGACGGGGCCCACCGGCACCGACGGCAAGTGGCGCGTAAGCCTGACCGCGCTCGCCGCCTCCGCGGAATCGCGCGATTTCACCGTCACCGGCAAAAACAAGATCACGCTCCGCGATGTGCTGGTCGGCGAGGTCTGGCTCGGCTCCGGCCAGTCGAACATGGATTTCACCGTCTCGAAAAAGGTGAAATATTTCGCCGGCGTGGATCAGGAGGAGCAGGAAATCGCCGCCGCCAACTACCCGCTCATCCGCATGTTCACCGGCGACGCCGCGAAAGCCTACACGCCGCAGGCCACCGTCGGCGGCGCGTGGAAAGTCTGCGCGCCCGAGACCGTGCCCGCGTTTTCGGCGGTCGGCTATTTCTTCGCGCGTGAACTGCAGCGGGAGCTGAAGATTCCCGTCGGCATCGTCACGCTCGCGTTCGGGGCGAGCTGTGCGCACGCGTGGATTCGCCGCGACGCCATGCTCGGCGATCCGGCGTTCAAAGCCGTGCTCGACCGCTTTGACGAGGAAGTGAAGGGCGCAAAAGAACCCACCACCGCCGAGCTCGCGGCGTGGCAGGAGGCGAGCGCCAAGGCGAAGGCCGAAAAGAAACGCGCCCCAAAGCGTCCCGGCTCCAACCCCGTGCAGGATCAGCATAATCCCACGGTGATGTTTAACGGCATGATCGCGCCCGTCGTCGGCTACGCGCTTCGCGGCGTGCTCTGGTATCAGGGCGAGTCCATCACCGCGCCGCGCGAATTGTTTCCGCGTTGGAACGAGCTCCTCATCGCCGACTGGCGCAAACTCTGGGGCCGCGATCTCTCGTTCTATTTCGTCCAGCTCGCTGCGCTGCAGAACAACAGCAACAGCCCCGAGGTCCGTGCGTGGCAGGCCGAGGCGCTCAAAATCCCCCATACCGCCATGGCGGTCACCCTCGACATCGGCGATCCGAAGGACGTGCATCCCCATAACAAAGCCCCGCTCGGTGACCGCCTCGCACGCATCGCGCTCGCCCGCGACTACGGCCGGAAGATCGAATACTCCGGCCCGCAGCTCACCGAATCCGCCGTCGAAGGCGGGACGCTGCGCCTGAAATTTTCCCATCTCGGCGGTGGCCTCGTCGCCAAAGCTGGCGCGCTGAAAACGTTCGAGGTGGCCGGTGCCGACGGCATATTTTTCGCCGCCGAAGCCAGGATCGAAAACAGCACCATCGTCGTGCGCAGCGCCGAAGTCGCCGCACCTTCCGCCGCGCGCTACGCGTGGTCGAATTATCCCGAAGGCGCCAATCTCTACAACGCCGCCGGTCTGCCCGCCGCGCCGTTTCGCACGAAGTAAGGCCTACCCTCGCACCCCGATGCCCCGCTCCTTCGCCGGTCCACGATTGCGCCTCATCACTGTGTGCGGTGCGTTTCTCGGCGCCACGCTCGCGCGCGCCGCCGCCGACTACAACGTGCGCGACTTCGGCGCCAAGGGCGACGGCACCACGCTCGACACCGCCGCGATCAACCGCGCCATCGAGACCGCGGCCGCGGCGGGCGGCGGCACGGTGCGTTTGCCCGCGGGCACTTATTTAAGTTTTTCGATCCGCCTAAAAAGCAACCTCACGCTTCACCTCGATGCGGGTGCCACGCTCTTCGCCGCCATGCCGTCCGCCGAACTCGGCGGCTACGATCAGCCCGAGCCCAACGAGTGGGGTGACAAACTCCAATATCAGGACTTCGGGCACAGCCACTGGCACAACAGCCTCATCTGGGGCGAGAACCTCGAAAACGTTTCCATCACCGGCCCCGGTCGGATCGACGGCACGAAGGGCCTCGTCCGCAACGCCGGCTTCGGCGGCGGTGGCCGGGGCGGACGTGGCGGCGGCCCCAATGGCACGGTCGCTCCTGCTGCGCCCATTACGCCCGGTCCCATCGCGGGCAACAAAGCCATCGCGCTGAAGAATTGCCGCAACGTCACAATCCGCGATGTCTCGCTGCTGCTCTGCGGCCACTTCGCCCTGCTCGCCACCGGCGTTGATCACCTCACGCTCGACAACGTCAAGGTCGATACCAACCGCGATGGCTTCGACATCGACGCCTGCCGCCACGTCCGCATCTCCAATTGCAGCGTCAAC
>JANXSC010000279.1 GCA_025352845.1 Opitutaceae bacterium | reverse complement strand
GTCACCGGCTGGTCGGGCTGGGCGCGGAGAACCGCGCGGACGGCGTCGCGCGCGTGCGTCAGGGTCGCGAACGGCGCTTGCCTGGTCCCCACGTCCTGATCGGAGCCATGCGCGGCGACATGGAAATCACCGCCCCATAGTGCGAGCGGACCGAGCGCCAGCCCGAGCAACCACAAAACGCCGCACAAAAAATGACGGGGCCTACTCAAAAGGATAACGTGTTCGTCAGGATGAATTGCCGAGGGTCCTGATAACGATAAGTGAGCGGCGCCAGCGTGCGCGGGTGGATATTGTTCACGATCATCTCACGCTGATCGAGGACGTTGTTGACGTTGAGCTGAATTTCCCAGCGGACCTTGCGCTGAAGCAGCGGGACCGAATAGCCGAGCTGGAAGTCGTAAACGTTTTGATCCTTGGCGGACACGAGCGTGACTTTGTCGATGGTGCGGCCGTTCCACTGGTCGGTGAAATCGGAACCGGGCGTAACGCTGTAGTCGGTGCGCGCGCCGGCGATGCGATTCACGCGCCAGCGGGTGCCACCGCCGATCGAGAGGCCCTTTAGTTTGCCTTCGCGGAAATCATAGCGGGAGCGCAGATTGACGGTATAGAGCGGATCGCCGACGAAGCGTTTGCCCTCGAAGACGTGCGGGTTGTCGAAAAACGCGGACTCGGCGTCGGCGATCGCTTCGTTGATCGAATCGGTGTTGAGCGTGAAATCGCCGGTGCCGGTGATGACGGCGGGGGTGTTCCAGTCCTGAAAGCCGGGTGCCTTTTGCGGGCGGGGCAAGTTGAGGTTTTGCGTGAGGGAGAGGTCGCGGGATTTGAGCCAGTAGGGTTTCCAGTAGTCGAGGTAGGCTCGGTATTCGGGCGCCATGTTGGTGCGCGTGGAATTATTTTTCGCGTAGTTCAGCGAGATGGACCAGCCGGGGACAATCTGGCCGACGACTTCGAACTCGAGGCCGCGGCTCTCGGAATTTTGCGTGTAACCCTGCACCTGATTCATCACCTGGGCCTGGGCGAGGGCGAACGCCGTTTCGTCGGCGGGGAGCGCGAGCGAATTGCCAAGTGCGTTCCAGATGTTGACGACGTTGCCCTTGTTGAAGCCGGAGAACCCAAACTCCTTTTGCGAGATCGTGTGGAAGCGCGTGGCGGTGACGGAGACACGATTTTTGAGAAGGCTGAGCTTGATCCCGTAGTCCTTGGTGTTGCCCGAAGGAGACGGCACGAGATCGGCGATGGTGGTTTTCTTCGGGTCGCTCGGGGTGATGTAGTTCGTGCCGGGAGTGCTGGCGCTGTTGGAGGCATTGGCAAACACGGAGAACCAGGGGGTGGCGTGCAGCACGGCGCCGACGGTGCGGGTCTGGCCGGAAAAAACGGAGGCCTTGGCGGTGCTGGGATCGGCGGGGGTCCAGACGCCGGTGTTGGGCGCTAACGCTTGCGCGGTAGGATCACGGTAAGCGACGCCGACCCAGTTTTTGAGGCGGTCCTTGCGGTAACCAAACGTGCCGACGAGGCGGTTTTTCAGAAGGTAGGCCTGGGCGACGCCCATGTAGGCGCCGGTGCCGCGATCGACGTAGCCGATGTTGCCCTGCGAGCGGTTGAACGACTTCATGTAGATGTCGCTGATGGTGCCGGTCGCGGGGTCCTGATACTTGGTGGCGCCGGAAAGATCGTAGGGTGCGGGGATGCGGAAGTTGGGGTCGTTGAGGACGGCGAGATCCTTGAGGTAGTAGCGGTAGTAAACGGTGTTGGCGCCGTTTTCGGGCGTGGCGTTGAAGGCGCCGCCGCTCGTGAGCGACGGGCTATTGAGCCAGTATTGCTGCCAGATTTCCGAGCGGGATTTGGTGGAGCCGAGTTCGCCGAGGCCGGCGAGGCGGAGCGTGACCCAGTCGCGCAGGCTGCGTTCGTAGGAGAGCGTGAGGCGGCCCTGATTCACGCTGGAACTGCTCGGGCGGTAGTCGGGCGCCACGTCGTAGTAGTATTGCAGGTCGGCAGGCTTGAGCTGGCCGTTGGGCAGATAGCGATTGGTGTCGGCGGCGGCGCCATAATAATTCCACGAGGCGAGGTTGCGCGTGACGGCGCGGTTGGTCTGGCGGTTGAACGCGAGCTCGAGATTCAGATCGCGCGCGAGTTCGCGCTGAAAATAAACGGAGGCGTAGTGAGTCTTGAACTGGCCGCTCACCCAGTTGGCCTCGGGCGCGGCTTTGGAATTGCGGCGCCCCAACTCAAAGTCGTTCGCGAGCAGGGAGCCGCTCGGATAATTCGACGTGGTGAACTGCCGGTAGTTTTGCGCGTAAGGAAAGCGATCGCTGACGACAACCCAGTCGCCGCCGGAGCGTTCGAGGATGCCGTTGACGGCGGTTGAGCCGGAATTGCGGATCGGAGTGCCGGGCGTGCCGGTGGCCCCGGTGCCGGGAGTGCCGGGCACGTAGGCGGCGGAGAAATTGTTGAAACTGGGCGAGCCCGCGGCGAGCCACGTGGACGAAAGGTCGTTGCCGAAGAAGGGGCGCGGCACGAAGCGGTGGACGTTGCCGAATTCGTATTCGGCCTTGAGCGTGGTCTTGCGGTCGATCTGCCACTTGGCGGAGAGGAAGCGGCGATCCTGATCGTTGTAGCCGGCGGCGCGCCACGACGCCTCGCGGCCGCGCAGGCCGTCGATACGGAGCGCGAAGACGTTTTTGATCGGAACGACGTTGGCGTCGAAGGACCAGCGCTGCCCTTCCCATGAGTCGAGGCGGCTCGTGACGCTGTAGAAATTTTTGTTGGTCTGCGCCTGCTTGCTGGTGACGTTGATGCGGCCCGCGGGAGAGCCGAAACCGTAGAGAATGGAATTGGGGCCGCGCGAGAGCTCGATACGATCGGTCATGTAAACATCGATCTCTCCCGGGGCGCCGAAGAAATTCAGCGAGCGGCCACCGCCGGGGAGGCCCCGGATGCGAATGGAGCGGAAGGAGTCGTTGTAACCGTCGCCGACGGGGCCAGCGGCGCGGGCATCGTCGGTTTCGACGCGTGTGCCGACGCCGTATTCCATCGCGCTTTCGATATTGGTGGCGGCGATATCGCGGAGAAATTCGGCGGTCATCGGGCTGATCGCAGCGGCGATGTCCTTCAAGTTGGTGCGGAGGCGGGAGCCGGCGAGAGTGTCCTGGCTGGCATACCCGTTGTCCTGCGCCACGCTGACTTCGAAAGGCGAAAGGGTCACGACGGCTTCCTTCGCGACGGGAGTTGCGGGGGTGGGCGGCACCGTTTGAGCGGAAAGCGACGCGGCCGTCCAGAGAACGCCGGCGAAGCACGCCGCGTGATGGAACCAAGGGAATTTTAGGGAAGGCAGGTAAGACATGGCGGAGTTTAGGGAAGGTAGGTAAGACATGGCTGAGTCTAGTGGGGAGGCAGACCGTAGGACGCACACGAGGGGGAGACGGGCGACGATGGCTAGATTTGCCCAATACCGATCGCAGGCAACTCCCCGGTTAGTTTGCGTCAACCAAAGCGCGGTATTTACGGCTTGAGCTGGCGAAT
>JANXSC010000135.1 GCA_025352845.1 Opitutaceae bacterium | reverse complement strand
TAACGCTTGTGGGTGCCGGGGCTCGTTTCGCTTTTCTTGTTCGCCATCCAATCCGCGAAAAACTTTCGGGTGGTGGAGTGGTAGAGCTGCTCGCCGTGGATCTGTTCGTAGATGTCGGAGACGACTTTCCGGGCCTGGGCCTCCGTCAGTTTCATCTTGTAGGCGGCCTCGAATTTCTGCGCCATGCTCATGGCTTTGGCGCGGTCGGTCAGCTTGGTGGATCGCTTTAGCTGCCGGCCGTTTTCATCGGTGAAACAGGCGGTCCAGAACTGACTTTTGGGATGCTTCCAGACAGAGGACATGGTAAGAATGACAGTAAGAATGACGCAGAGTTATCACGATGGCGCCGATTTCATAACTCGTTTTGTAATAACGGAAGTCATTCTGCCGGAACCACGTGGGTGGAGACCGGGGTTCGAAGGACGCCAGCGCGGGAGTTTTTGATTCTCGGGCGATTCGACGCGGCAGCGAAGCGGGGGAAACGGGCGCGTTTCACTTCTTCGAGGCGAGGAAGTGGACGAGGGCGGCGAAATCGTCGAGCGACAGGGCGTTCGCGAGGCCCTCGGGCATCATCGAGGTGGGGAGGTGCTTTTCCTCCTTCACGTCGGCCGTGGCGATTTTGGTGACGGCACCGGTCATGTCGCGGAGCATGATGGTGTCGACGTTGGATTCACTCATGAAGCCGGTGCGCGTCGTGCCGTCTTTCATTGTCAGCACCACGGTTTGAAAACCCTGCGAGATGGTGTCGCTCGGGCGCACGATGGCGGTGGCGATTTGCGCGGGGTTCATGATCGAACCGATCTGGCCCATGAACGGCCCGAGGGCGGGGCCGCCGGGCGCGAGGGCGTGACAGGCGATGCAGCCTTGCTGCGTGAAGAGCGCCTCGCCGTGCGCGTGATTGGGTTTCAACCGCTCGACGGCGAGCACGAGGTCCTCGATGGCGGTGGTGCCGACGGCACCCTGCTGCGCGGCGATTTTCGCGAGGTCGATCTGCGGGGCTTTTTCGGCCGGCGCGGCGGGCTGGCGCGTGCCGAGTTTCTTCAGGCCGAGGCGGTGCGAGTCGTTGAGCCGCGCGAGAAAATCCAACTGCGCGGGATCGGCGCGGGTCACCTCGGCCTCGAGCGCGTCGGCGATACGCGGGGTGGCGGACCACGCCATCGGCTTGTAGTAGGGCCCGCGGGTGTCGGGGCGCGTGCTCCACCACCACAGGCCGTCGAAGGCCGTTTCCTGATGATGGAGGCGTGCGAGGGTGGTGAGGAGTTTCGCGCGCGCGGCGGGCGTGGACTCGGCGTCGAGTTTCTGAAGCAGGCCGGTGACGACGGATTCGTCGTGCAAACGCGAGAGCGTCCAGAGCGCGAGGTCTTCGGAGAGCGTGCCGACGGCGGCGAGACTTGGCGCGATGGCGCGCAGCTGGATGAGCGCATGCGCCGCGAGGTGCGGGAGCACGATGCCGGAATTCGGCGTCGCGTGGCGCGGGCCGGTCGCAGTCTCGACCTTGGTGCCGATCGGACCGGTCGAGGCGAACATGTCCACGGAGGTTTCGCCGGCCGGGCCGGGCACGGGCGTGACGAAGAATTCAAAGACCAACGCATCGGCCGGCACCGTGTAGACGATCGTCGCCGGTCCCTCGGCGATCAGGAACGGCGCGCTGCGGCCCTGCTTGCCGCCTTTTTTGGTTTTCGTGGCGTCGGCGGCGGGTGAGGGGGTAGGCGGTGGCGTGACTTCGCTAGACGTCACGCGGCCGGAGCGCGGCGTGAGCGTGGAGAGATTAACCTTGGTGCCATCGGCGCGCGTGAACCACGCCTCGCGCACCGCGATGCGCACGGGTTCCGTAGGGTTGTTGGTGCCCTGAAGATGGAGGCGCAACTCGTCGCCGGCCTTCACCGTGAGCGTGGTGCGGCCATCGCGGTTGTTCTTCAGCGTGAATTTTTCCGTGACGGGCACGGCGGTTTCGTCGGGCGGCTTGATGAACGGCACGGCGAGCAGCGCCGGCGCGGCGGCGGGATTGCCGAGCCGGCCGAGCGAGACGGCGGCGACGGCGCGCTGGCGCGGCGTGCCGGACTGGAGGCGTTGCACAAACGGCGCGATGGGCAGGTTGGCGTTTTTCAGGCGCGGCAGGCGGTCGGTCGCCGTGCGCAGCGCGAATTCGCAGAGCACGTTGTCGTCGGCAAACGCGAGCAGCGCGCGCGGATCGTTTTCGATCTGAGCGAGGGTGAAGAGCGCGGCGACACGCGACGCGGGCGCGAGCGCGGCATTGCGGGCGCTGGCGGCGAGGGCGGGCTTGAGCAAAGCGGCGGCGGGGCGCGCGAGGATTTCCTGCTGCGCGTAGAGGCGCGTGGTTGCACTCGGCGAGGCGAGTAGCGCGACGAGTTCGGCGGGCTTGGCCTGCGCGAAGTCGGGCGCGGCGTGATACGTCCAGCCCTCGGGCGTGAGGCGCGACACGTAGCCCTTGCCGGCGTCGCCCTTGAAGCCCGCGCCATCCCACGCGCTCACGAACATCTGCCCCGCGGGATCGACGTCGAGGTCGGTGACCTGCGAGACTTGCGCGAACTCCTCGACGCTTTGGGTGAAGGTCGGGCCATCGACCGTGAGCCGGTGCAGGTAGATCGCCTTGCGGCCCCAATCGGCCATGAGCGGCTGGTTGTTGTATTTTTCCGGCCAGGTGGGCTCGGAGAGAAAATATGCGCCGACGCCGGCGCCGCCGCCGAGATCCTCGAGCGCGGGGAGAATTTCCGTGGCGAAATTTTTGAAGAGGCGCGGATAGCCGAAGTCGGCGGACTGCACGTGGTGGAGGAAACGGATGTTCCAGCCGCCGCCGTCGTTCGTGTTGCCGCGCGTGAAGCAGTTCATGAACGGATCGATCGCGATGTCGTAGATGTTGCGCGTGCCGGTGGTGTATTGCTCGAGCTCGGTGCCGTCGGGGCGCACGCGCACGATGCCGCCGCCGAGGAGCGTGAGCTTGGTGCCGTCGGTGCCGGTGGCGTCGACGAAGCCGAAGTCGCCGACCGCGATGTAAATCCAGCCGTCGATTCCCATGCGGATGCCGTTCGTGGAGTGGTCGGTGCCGCGGTCGTTGATGGCCTTCGCGACGCAGATGTTGCGCACGAGAACTTTTTCCGGGCCGTCGGCGATGCCGTCGCCATCGGCGTCTTCGAGCACCGCGAGGTCCATGCCGGTGGCCTTGCCATCCGGGCCGTGCGCCGTGTGGAGGACGTAGAGTTTCGTGCCGACCGCGATGAGCCCGCGGGGATTGTCGATCATGGCGAAGATCGTGTGCGAATCGGCGACGCCGTCGTGGTCGCGGTCGAGGAGTTTCACGATGCGGCCCTTGCCCGGGCCCTTGCCGAGCGAACCGTTGAGATCGACGCCGGCGTAAACTTCGCCCGACGCGGACACGCACAGGCACGCGACGCACGGCGTGATGTCCGGCCCGGAGAAGCGCGTGAGCACGAGATCGGAGGGGACGGTGTCGGCGGCGCGCGCGGCGGCAGGCGAGGCAGCGAACGCGAGCGAAAGAGAGAAAGAGAAAAGCGGAAAGGAGAGACGGCGGCTTGGCATGGGGAAGGCGGTTGGCGGGAGAAAAGAGATGGGAAATTGAAGATAGAAGATGGGAGAAAGACGATTGGCGGTGAAATCGGATGTCAGCGGCGGCAAAATATTGCGTGCGTGATCCGCGCGTGACGCCGTGGTCGGGGTGAAGCGTGAGGCAAAGCCGCGCAGCGAACGAAGGGGGTTGGGGAGCGTCAACCTTCGTTTGGATGCGGGTGAGATGGGTGAATCGCCTCTCGACTTTCCGCATGGGTGAAGCCTTGGTGTTTGAAAGGGAAAAACGGAACGCCCGATTGAACCTGCGATGAGCACATTGATTGGAATATTCCTTCTGCTGGGCACCGTCTGCTCTGCCGCCCAGATGACCTTCGTTGGCGTCATGTCTGATTCCAAGCAGACGTTGTTTGCGGTCCGGGCCGAAAATACTTCCGCCCGGTGGCTTACCGTCGGGGAAAAATTTGGGGACTACATCGTCGAATCATACGACGCCAAAGGCGAGGCGCTCACCTTGCGAAAGGGAAAAGAGCGCATCGTCCTCACACTCCCCGGAGCCCGGGTTTTTCCAGCCACCGACGAAGTAGTCGCTGGATTGAAGAAAA
>JANXSC010000096.1 GCA_025352845.1 Opitutaceae bacterium | reverse complement strand
GCTGCCGAAGCTCGACGCGGAGTTTGAGGAGATCACCGAAGGTGAGGAGCTGACGAAGAAGGAAAAGCTCAAGACGAAGTGGGCCGCGCTGGAGGCGCTGGTGGGCGACCCGAAACGCATCGCGCTGGTGGCCGCCGATCTGGTGGCGCATTTTTCAAAGCGCGTGGAGGCGATGGACGGCAAGGCGATGCTCGTCTGCATGAGCCGCCGCATCTGCGTGGACCTTTACAACGCGCTCATCAAACTGCGCCCGGAGTGGGAGTCTGAAACCCTCAAGGTCGTGATGACCGGCAGCGCCGAGGACGGCCCGGAATGGCAGAAACACATCCGCAGCAAGGACGCCCGGCGCAAACTCGCGAACCAGTTCAAGGACGCGAAGAACCCCTTCAAGATCGTGATCGTGCGCGACATGTGGCTGACCGGCTTTGACGCCCCCTGTCTGCACACGATGTATGCCGACAAGCCGATGCAGGGCCACGGCCTCATGCAGGCCATCGCCCGCGTGAACCGCGTCTTTCGCGACAAGCCCGGCGGGCTGGTGGTGGATTACCTCGGCCTCGCCGATCAGCTCAAGAAGGCGCTCGTCACCTACACCGAGAACGGCGGTCAGGGGAACCCGACTTTCGACACCGCCCAAGCCATCGCCGTGATGCTGGAGAAACACGGCATCGCCTGCGACATGATGCACGGTTTCCACTGGGACAAGTGGACCAGCGGCACGCCGACCGAACGTCTGCAACTCATCCCCGCCGGACAGGAGCACATTCTCGAACAAGCCGACGGCAAGAAGCGCTGGGTGCAGGTGGTGACGGAGCTTTCCCGCGCCTTCGCCCTCTGCGCCGCCAGCGATGAAGCCACGGCGATCCGCGACGACGTGAGTTTTTTCCAAGCCTTGCAAGCCGCGTTGAGCAAGCAGACCACCAACCACCACAAGACGCCCGAGCAGATCGACGCCGCCATCCGCCAGCTCGTGAGCAAGGCCATCACCACCGAAGGCCAGGTGATCGACGTTTTCACCGCCGCCGGATTGCCCAAGCCGGACATTTCGATCCTGAGCGACCAATTCCTCGCCGAAGTGCGCGGCCTCAAGCACAAGAACGTCGCCGCCGAGCTGTTGGAGAAGCTGCTCAAGGACGAACTCAAAGTCCGCTCCAAGCGCAACCTCGTGCAGAGCCAGATTTTCTCCGAGAAGCTCAAGAAGACCCTCAACGCCTACCACAACCGCGCCATCTCCACGATGCAGGTCATCGAAGAGCTGATCAAACTCGCCAAGGACCTCGACGCCGCCACCAAGCGCGGTGAAAACCTCGGCCTGACCGACGACGAGATCGCCTTCTACGACGCCCTCGCGAAAAACGAATCCGCTGTGAAGGCGATGGGTGACGACAAACTCAAACTCATCGCCGCCGAGCTCATCACGCAGGTGAAGAAGAGCGTGACCATCGACTGGACGCTGCGCGAAAGTGCGCGGGCGAGGATCAAGGTCATGGTGAAGCGCATCCTGAACAAGCACGGCTACCCGCCCGACTTGCAGGAGGAGGCCGTGAAGACCGTGCTCGCGCAGGCGGAACTGCTCTGTGCGGAGTGGGTGTGAGGCGATCCAGATCTCGTCGCAGGTGGCGTGATCCTGAGTGAGGGCGTGTTTCCGGTCTGCTCCTGAGCGCATTCTATTATCAAGGCTGCAGCTTGATCCGCGTGCCGGGCGTCGATGGCCAGGCTGTCGTGGACGGTGAGAAACGGGACGCCGGGTAGGGATGACGACAAACGTGGAACGACAGTCTGAATCATAAGCCGGGCCTCTCGTCGTTGGAGCTCTACGGCGAGGCTGCGGTAGTCGCGCGATTTCAAAGTGGCGACGATTCGAGCCATTTCAGGAAACAGATCGAGAAACCCCTGCCACAGGCGAGACGTGGCCCATCGCCGACCGAACAGGATCTCGGTGAAAATGGCCTCCTTGAGTTTTAATCGATCACAATCGGCAAAGGGATTCCCGCTCGCCGCGTTCAGCGATTCATAAAACCGGCCCTCGCTGACAACTTTGGCGAAACGAACGGCTTCATTGGATCGCGACGGGTAGAGCGTGGTCATGAAGAATGGTTGGGAGTTTCGAATGTCGATCTCCGCGCAGGTCTTGCCATCAAGGAGCGCGTAGGGCCGGAGCAATTTGGACAGCGAGGTGAAGTTGTTGAAGATCCGTCCGGTTCGCCGGTCGGTTGCAAAGTGCCACCGCTGGTTCTTGATCCGGGCCACCGCCTGTTGCCATGCATGGTGCTTCAGTTGGATTTTTGGATCGCTGGACCGGGGCGGCAACAGGTCGGTCGGAAACGGACCGAGCGTCAGCCCGCAGAGGTTCCGCCACAGCGTTTGATGGCACGGTTTGTCACCGACTCCAATTCGGCTGTGCTTGGCGTCAAATGCCGAAATGCTCGAGGCCAGTTTTGGCGGTATCCAGTATGGGGAAAGCTCGTGGGCGAGGATGTCGTCTCGGAAGCGGTAGCCCCGACATTTCGTGCCGGGCGTATAAAAACCGTCGCATTCCAGGACGCCGACCGTGGCCTCACAGAGGAAGTGAAGGGCGCGGCTGGCGAAGTCGCGACCGACTAATTCCGCCAGCCGTCGTTCAGAGATTGGGCTAAACCCGTCCGTATCGCTCCGATGAATTTGACCCTCAAGGACGGTGACGAGGACGATGCACAGCCGGTCGAGGTGGTCGCCTTCGCGCCAGTTCCTAGGGAGTCGCGGTCCGATGATGGTCAATCCCGGAACATCGAGCATCAATCCATCGATCCCTGAACTAAGACAAACCCCATCCCTCCTACCCATTCCCTCCCTATGTGTGGCGCCATAATGGCGCACTGTGGAGCAAGTATTGCTCTCTTGGACGAGCGGATGCATCACACACCGCCTTGTTCTACCGGGCTTGGTGTGAGGCTCCGGGCCGCAACGATCCGCGCCGTAATGCGGCAGACCTCGAGGTCGTGAAACGATGCCGGGGCACGCGCGACCACCGACTCGGCTTCGTCCCACCGGCCAAGTTCCGCCAGTTCCATCGCTGCGTTGTGAAACGGCGCAGCATCGTCTGGCCAACAGTCCGCGGCGGCGAGGTAGGCTTGGATGGCGCTTACGGTATCGCCCGCCGCAAGTGCTAGGTGTCCGTGATAGATTTGAATCATGCCGAGCGAAAGCAACCGCGGCGGGCAGCTCTTGAGGATCTCGGCGAGGCGATTGAGATCCTTGGTCTCATAGGACGCGGCGGCATCGCAAGTGAACCGCGGGCGGAATGCTTCGACGGCGCTGAACTCGTCCGCAAGCCGATGAAGCTTTTCGTTCACGCAGTAACTCCTGATATCGCTCGCGGCGTTGGGGAGATTTCGGACGATTTCCGAAACGTGCCACCGGGAGTGCATCATGTTGCCAGCCGCGGCGCATGTCTCGGCCTCCGCGAGCACCAGCATCGCTCGCTTTGCCATATCCCAAGCGGCGCTCGCGCGCATTCGCCGATTCAAGCCTTCTGTGACGCGGAAGTGAAACAGCTCGGTCGAAAGTCCGTCGTCGTAACCGAGGTCGCCGGGTTGACGCGGCACATACGTGGATAAAACGAACCGCGCTTTGACGGCGGGCCGAAGTCGTTCCGGCAGCCGGGCAAAGTCGAAATGGTCGAGGTAGTCGAGGCTCCCATCGTAGGGTGGCACCGGGCCGAAGCAGCGAGCCATCGCGGGGGACGCGAGCAAAGCGCACTCCTGGAAATTGGCCGCACCGGTGTCGAAGTGCTCCCATAGCGGATCGAAGTCTTCATCGAGCAGGGAGCGAACTCGGTTGGTTTCGGAGGTTGCTGTCGCCTCAATCAAGTGTCCCAGCGCAACCGTATGCTTGCCCATGCGGGCAGCGCAGCAGGCCATTTGATATACGTGGTCGGGTTGACCACCTTCTTCGAGTAATCGGTAAGCCTCTTCCGACAAACCGGCGTAGTGCAGGGCAAGGGCGATGGTCATGCGCAGCCGCTCGGGACAACCCTTCCTCTGAATTATCGCGCGGCCACGTGCCGCCGCATCGTCATATCTGCGTAGGTGAACCTCCAGTGCGACGAGCACCGTCGAAATGATGCCGGGCGAGCCCGGCTTCTCCGATTCAATTTTCAAGGCGGCCGCAAGTGGTTCGGCGAATCCTTCTTCGACTAGCGTATCGAGATTCGAAGAATGGTCGTCGCGATTGTTCGTCACTAACCTTTCCTCTCCCGACAACGGGTGCTTCAGCGCGAAGGTCACCGCAGGCATCGGAGCGTAAGCAATCCTCAACGCCTCGTTATTCTCCGCTGAGATTTCGTCGCCGAAATCCGGCTCCATCGCCCCTTTGCCGATGCAGCAATCGACCGTTTGAATCCACGATGAATCGTTCCCGTTGAGAAAATTGAGGAGCCATTCTTGATCGCAGTGCTTGCTGGTCACCACCATCGGCTTTGCCTGAGCCTTGAACCCCGCTTCTCCGTGCAGTTTTTTCGATCCCCGGTTGATCCAGTTCGCGCACGCTCTCGCCGCTTTCATCGAGAAGAACGCGCACTCTGCGTATGGGTAGTAACCGACTCCGTGTCGTGTCTCGTAAACGTCTTCGACTTCTACGGTCGCAAGCATCAGCACGCCGCCGGGCATAGTCTTTACCAGCTCCAGGAGCGATTCCTTGGTTATGCGGCGTGGATTTGACGATGCTGACCGCATGGGAGGTAACGCGGGTGGCGCGTCCAGCGTTTCTGGGTCTAGTTTGTTTTTCATGATTTTTCCTTCGTTTAGGTTGAGACAAAATTGAGGGCCGAGAGCGTGCGCTCGCCGTTCCACCGGTAGGCCGCGAGCAGCCCGCCCTTGCCGCAGCCGTGGTCGAGGCAGGCGGCGTTCGGGGCGACGAGGGCGTTGGGCAGGTCGTTGAGCGCGTAGTGGCCGAAGAACACTGGTGGTTCGTCGGCACCGTAGCCTTTGATGTCGGTCGCGACCTCGGCCGGCACCGGCGCGTCCGGGATTGTATCGCAAGAGCCGAAGGCCACCTGCTTGAACGTCCGGCCCTTTGCCGGGTGGGGCCAGCAGATGCGCACCTCGTGGCGCACCGTGCCGTCGAAGTCCGTGTAGGTGCTGCCGGCCGGAAGTGCTACCTCCGAGCCCTTCAGCAGGATTTCGATGGTGCGGTGAGCGGCGCTGCCCTTGGTCGAAGCTTCTTTGAGGAAGTCCTCATCGAGATAGGCCCGCCCGTTCACACCCGCGACCAGCTCGGCGTTCCATTCGGCATGGACAACCCTTAGGCCACCGAGATCGAGGTAGAGGGGCAGAGTGCGGAACCATTCGAGATACTCTCTCAGCCCGGCGTCCCGGCCGGCAAAAGCCGCGAGGCTGGCCCGGACTCCGTTGAGGTTGCGCGCGGTGTGCGGGCGCAGGAAGCCGCCGTTCCCGTCCGGCAGGTGGAGGCAGAGCAGGTTGAACTCATGGTTGCCGAGCACCATCCGCGCGGTGCCGGACTTAACCATCGCCCGCACGAGCCTGAGTGTCTCTGCGACCTTGGGCCCGCGGTCGACCAGGTCACCGACGAAGATGGCGCACCGGCCATCGGGGTGGCTCATCGCCCCTGCAGATTCAAGGTAGCCGAGGATTCCGAGCAGACGTTCGAGCCGATCAGCGTCGCCGTGGACATCGCCGA
>JANXSC010000265.1 GCA_025352845.1 Opitutaceae bacterium | reverse complement strand
TGCTCCGCTTGTCGAAGAAAGCGCTGTCGTATTCGTCGCCCTCGATGACAAACGGATCTTGTTCTGTTCCGAGATGCGCGCCCACCGGCGGATCCAGCGGCACGCCACCGATGAGAAATCCCGGGTCGCGGCCAGCCTCACGTAGCAGAAACGCGGCGAGCGCCGTCGTCGTCGTCTTTCCGTGCGTGCCGCAGATGACGAGGTTGCGCCGGCGCTTGAGCACGAGGTCGTGCAGCAACGCGGGCACCGAGGTGAATGGTAGCGCGCGGGTGTCGAGCAACCACTCGACCTCGGCATTGCCACGCGACATCGCGTTCCCGATCACCACGAGATCGGGCGCGAGTTTTTCCAGTCGCGCCGCATCGTAGCCCTCGTGGAGCGTGATACCCGCGGTGGCGAGCACCGTGCTCATGGGCGGA
Organism: Opitutaceae bacterium; assembly: GCA_025352845.1. Taxonomy (GTDB): domain Bacteria; phylum Verrucomicrobiota; class Verrucomicrobiia; order Opitutales; family Opitutaceae; genus ER46. Next base: position 3,682 of record JANXSC010000265.1, on the reverse strand, counting down.
TAGACGCCGCTGTCGGCCCCGAGCACGTCGTGCCCGGCCGCGCGTGCCAGCAGCGCCGCATTCCCCATCGCCGTCCCGCAGATGCCCATGAAATAAATTCTCATGCGAAGTGCTGGCGGTGTAGCCGCGCTCCGCGACCGGGGGAAGCCGCAATTCACGCGGCCCGCCAATGATCGCCGCGATCGGATTTTATTCTCGCTGAAAATGCTCTCGATGTGTTTCCAGAACCCCTCCGGTTCGTCACTCCCCCCACATGTCTTCCGCTGTCACGTCGCCCTCCCGCACCAAAACCATTTTTCGCTGGTCCCTTTCGGTCGTCGTGCTCGCGGGTTTGATTTGGGGCGGGCGCCTCGTGTGGAAGCAGATCAGCCCGGGTCTCTTTGGCGCCAAGCGGATGGAGAAAATCCCCACCGCCAAGGCCCGCACGGCGACAATCTCCGAGGAAATCATCGCCGTGGGCCGGTTACGCGCGGTGTTTTCCACCGAACTGCGTTCCGAAGTCAACGGCCGCATCATCAAGATTCTCGCCGTCGACGGCCAGAAGGTCGAACGCGACCAGGAAATCCTCCGGATGGACCAGCAGGATCTGCTCACCCAGATTCAGGAGATCGATCGCAACATCGAGGCCGCCAAACTCAAGACCCTCCGCGCCAAGCGCGATCACGAGCGCCTGATTGACCTGCAAAACCGGGGCGTCGTCACAACGAAAGATTTTGAGGACTCCCGCATCACGCTTTCGCTGAGCGAAAATGACGCCGCCGTCTCCGAGGCGCGCGCGGCGAACCTGCGCGACAAGCTCACGAAGACCGTCATCCGCGCGCCACACGCCGGCACGCTGCTGCTCCGCGATCTTACCGAAGGTCAGGTCATCACGAGCGCCGCGGCCCAAAACGGCGGCACGCTGCTCGGCGAAGTCGCCGATCTTTCGGCGTTGATGGTGCGCACCAACATCAACGAAATCGACGTCGCCCGCCTGCGCGTGGCCGATGTCGCGCGCGTGCGCGTCGATTCGATTCGCTCGGTGCAGCTGACGGGCGCCATCAAGCGCATCGCGACCAGCGCCACCGAGAGCAGCGTCGATCGGACCCGGGTTTTTCCCGTGGACGTTTATCTTGAGGAGGCCGACGACCGGCTCCGGCCCGGCATGTCGGCCACCGTCATGTTCACACTCGCGCGGGTGGAGGACACGCTGGCCGTTCCCCTCTCCGGGGTTTTTTCCACGGCCGAGTCGGCGCGCTACGTCTTCCTCAAGCAGGGGGAAATTTTCACGGTGCACCAGGTAGAGACCGGCATCGCGGACACCCGCCGCGTGCAGGTTCTCTCCGGCCTGGAATTGAACGACGAAGTCGCCCTCACGCGCCCGCTGGAGTTCGAGGGCGAAATCCCCGTGCTCACGGCTGCCCCGGCCCCGAAGGCGCGGAGCGCCGGCAAACGTGAACCCGATCCCACGGCACCGCCGATGCCTTCGCGCTCCGGCCGATCCTCGAAGCCCTGAGTTCCCATGCGGCTCCTCCTCATGGGCATTGGGAGCGGCTGGCGCGAGATCCTCGCGCACAAGCTCCGGTCGTTCCTCACGCTGTTTGGCATCGTGCTCGGGACGGCTTCGCTCGTCTGCATGCTCGGCGTCGTCAAGGGCATGTTGCGCAGCTGGGAAACGATGATCTACGAGACCGGTGGCATTGAGCGCATCAGCGTGATGTCCCGCCCGCCGCCGGAAAATCAGCGCGAGAACGCCCCGCTCTCCCCCGGCCGCACGATGAACGACGTCGAGGCCATCCTCACCGCCGTGCCGCTCGCGCAACGCGTCACCGCCGAGGTGATGATTCCGGGCGGCGCGCGACTTTATTTCCAAGGCCGCGCCACCGGACAACTCGTGCGCGGCGTGCTGCCGGCGACGTTTATCATGGATCGCTTCGAGGTCGCGCAGGGCCGTCTAATCGGCGAGCTCGATATCGAGCTTCAGACCCAGGTCGTCGTGCTCGGCGCCTCGATCGCGGACTATCTTTTCCCCCGCGGTATCGATCCGCTCGACCGCATCATCACGATCAACGGGCAGCCGTTCACGGTGGTCGGCATCCTGAAGGAAGCCAAGGGCGCGGGTGGCGGCACCGGCGGCGGCAGCCGGTTTAGCACGAAAAATTACGCGGTATTCATCCCGCTGACCACGACGCAGACACTTTACCGCATCGACGAAAACGTCGACGTGCTGAACGTCCAGCTCGCCGACATCGCCGACATGCCCTACGCGCTCGAGCAAATCTCAAATGTGCTCACGCATACGCACCGCGGCATCCAGGACGTGCGGCTTGAGACGCGCGAGGATCTGCTGCACACGTTTGAGGAGCAACGGACCAACTACTATGTCTCCCTCGGCAGTATCGCGGTCATCGGTCTCATCGTCGGCGGCATCGGCATCATGAACGTCATCCTTGCCTCGATTAACGAACGCATCCGCGAGATCGGCGTGCGGCGGGCGCTTGGGGCCAAGCGCACGGATGTCCTCGTGCAGATCCTCGCCGAGTCGCTCACCCTCGCCGTGTCGGGTGGCATGCTCGGCATGGTCGCCAGCATCGGCCTGATCAAAATCCTCCAAGCCTGGTCTTCGTCGGCCAATCGCCCCGAACTCTCGCTCGATGCGCTCGTCATCGGCGTGCTGAGCAGCGGCGTCATCGGCGTGATCGCCGGCATCTACCCCGCTATCCGCGCGTCACGTCTGAGCCCGGTCGAGGCGCTGCGGTCGGATTGAAAATTCCCGCTTGATGTAGGGCGGGGTCGCCGAACCCCGCCGGTTTGGACGCTCTTTCGTATTCTCCCTGCGGCGGGGTCAGTAGATCCCGGCCTACAACCTCTCGTGCCTACGCCAAGTTCACCGGGTCCACGTCCAGCACCTGCGTAATGTCGTCCGGCCACGCGAAATCGCGGCGGAGACGCGCGAGTTCAGGCACGACTTTCGTCACGCTGCTGGTGAAATACCAGAGCTGCCAGCGATACTCATCCTTGATTTTCTCAATCGGCGAAGGTGAAGGTCCGCGCAGCTCCACGCGATCGCCGAGCGTCTTCTCGACGAGCTTCGCCCATTGCTCGGCGAAAAATTTCAGCTTCTCCGGATTCTTCCCACGAAACAGGTGGTGGATGAGGTGGCGATACGGTGGGTAGCGATACTCCTTCCGCATTTTCAACTCGGCCGCAGCAAAACCCGCGAAGTCGGCGTGCCGCGAAAACTGAATCGCCTCCGCCTGCGGCGTGAAGGTCTGCACGATCACCTCGCCCGCGCGATCGCCGCGGCCGGCGCGACCGGCGACTTGCACGAGGAGCTGGAAGGTCCGCTCGTTCGCGCGAAAGTCCGGCACGTGCATCGAGATGTCCGCATCGACGAGGCCGACGAGCGTCACGTTGGGAAAATCGAGGCCCTTCCCGATCATCTGCGTGCCGACGAGCACGTCGATTTTCCCGGCGCGAAACTGGGAGAGAATTTCGCGGAAGCGATTTTTCTTCGACATCGTGTCGGTGTCCATCCGCTCGATCCGCGCGCGCGGCACCATGCGGCGCACGGCCTCCTCCACGCGCTGCGTGCCGAGACCGCGCCAGCGGATGTCGGGCGCGGCGCACTTCGGACACACGGCCGGCGACCCGCGCTGATGGCCGCACAGGTGGCACTTCAAGGTCTCGTCGGCCCGGTGAT
>JANXSC010000261.1 GCA_025352845.1 Opitutaceae bacterium | reverse complement strand
GCCAGAAAATGATGATGAAGGACGGCGAGTCGATGGCCATGGATGGCACGATGATGAAGCCCGGCGATCACATGGGCATGATGGGCAAAATGTCCGACTGCGTGATGATGAAGAACGGGAAAATGATGGTCATGAAAAACGGCCAGACCATGGCGATGGCAAAAGACATGAAGATGTCCAACGGCACGCAGGTCATGAAAAACGGATCGGTCATGATGGCCGGCGGCCAGAAAATGATGATGAAGGACGGCGACTCGATGGCCATGGACGGCACGATGATGAAGGCCGGCGATCATATGGGCATGGCCGGCATGATCACCGATGGCGTGATGATGAAGGACGGCAAAATGATGGTCATGAAAAAAGGAAAGAGTTCGATGATGAAGAAAGACATGACCATGAAAGACGGCACCAAGATCATGGCGGACGGCACCGTGATGACCAAGGACGGCCAGAAAATGATGATGAGCGACGGCGACTCGATGTCGCAGGATGGGAAAATGATGAAGGCCGAAAGATAAGCGCCCGGAGAAATTCCCTGGCACTGCGAGCCGGCCGACCAAGCCGGCTTTTTCGGTGCCATCGCGGCGGTTCGACAAGAACCCGCACTTACTGAGCCTCGCAAAATACGGTGACGCAAAACTCCGGGGTTGGGCGGGCTTCAGCCCGCCTTCGGCACCCTGAAAGGCGGACTGAAGTCCGCCGTGCTTTCAAGGCCCGCGTCACGCTATTTTACGAGGCTCAGTAAATTATTCGCCGGTGCTCGACTCCGATTCCGCCCACTCGGGGCAAAGTTGCGCCGGGATTGTGCGGAACTGCGCATAAATCCTGCTGACCATCGTTCCTCTGTGATTCCTGCCCGCACCTTCGATATCACCGTCCGCGTCGGCTGCAGTCTGGCCTACGAAGTCACCGGCACGGCCTCGCTGATGCTCAATGTCCAGCCCCTGCCGGAGCGCAATCACGCGGTCGTTTTCCAGGCGCTCACGCTGGGAAATAATCTCCGGGCGAGCGAATTCACCGACACGCACGGCAACCAGGTCCGGCGCGTGAAGCTCGCGCCGGGAACAAATTTTATCCGGCACGATGCGATCGTGGCGCTCTCCTCGCAGCCTGACAATTTCGATCTGCCCGCCGCCACGCCGCACGCGCCGGACGAGCTGCCCTCGCACCTCATGCGCTACACGCTCCCGAGCCGGTATTGCGATTCCGACAAGCTGACGAATTTCGCGTGGGACAAATTTGGCCAGGTCGAACATGGCCTCCCGCGCGTCACCGCCATCAGCCGATGGCTGCACGACAACATCGAGTATCGCTACATGTCGGGCCGAGCCGATCTCTCGGCGTGGGATGTGTTGCAACGCGGCTACGGGGTGTGCCGCGACTTCGCTCATCTCGCCATCGCGCTCAACCGCACCTTCAACGTCCCGGCGCGCTACGTGACCGGCCATCTGCCCGACATCGGATTTCCCGATCCGGAGAACCACATGGATTTCCACGCCTACGCCGAGGTGTTTGTCGGCGGCCACTGGTTTACGACGGATGCGCGCTTTCACGTTCCGCGCATTGGGCGCATCAAAATTTCCTGCGGCCAGGATGCGGTGGACGGCGCCTTCTCGACGGTCTTCGGCGGCGCGACGCTCACCTATTTTCAGGTGTGGGCCTATCAGGTGGCGCGCGGGACCGTGGGGGTGGGCGACCCGCTGGATTTTTCCCGCCGCCTCGACAACCGGTGCATGGTGCAAACCGAAACGCCGTATCCCGTCGCACCGGTTTGACGCTTACTCCGGTTGCGCCGCTCGCAGCCAAAGTAGGACAACGCCCCATGGCGCGCGTCCGGCCAAACCGGCATGCTCTGCTCTCAAGGCCCGAGGCGATTCCGCAGCGGTGCCATCCTTCCCGTTCGTTCCGCACTCCATGAAACAATCACGCTCTCCCGAATCAATCGCCCCCACCGCCGCTCCAACCCACGATGAGATCGCCCAATGCGCGCGCGAGATCTGGATCCGCACTGGGCGACCCGAAGACCGCGACGGTGCGATCTGGCTGGAGGCCGAGAGCCGTTTGATCGATGGACGTCGCGGGGCCGCAGCGACGGCAGCGACTTCGCCACCGCGGCCGGCCGCGATCGACCACACGGTGCCGGCGCAGCCAGCCGAGGCTGTCGCCACCCGCGCGCCGACATCGCCCGATCTCGCGGGCGCGCACCAGCGCACCTACGACACGATCTTTCAGCACCCGGTCTCGCACAATCTGCGGTGGCGTGATGTGCATGCGTTGTTTCGCCAGCTCGGCCAAGTGGAGGAAAAAGCCAACGGCAGCTTCCTCATCACGCGCAATGGCCAGACGCTGATGCTGCCCGCCTCCCGCACGAAGGATGTTGGCGAGACGGAGGAGGTCATGAAAATCCGCCACTTTCTCGAGCGCTCGGCACCGTCCGCGACGTCCGCGACGGCGGTGAGCGTCCGCTGTCTGGTGATCGTGAATCACCATGAGGTTCGGATCTTTCACTCGGCGCTCCGCGGCACGGCGTCGGAACAGGTGCTGCCCCACGACCCGGATGATTTTTTCCGGCATGCGCCCAACTCCAAGGATTTTTCCCGCGGCCAGGAAAAACCCGATCCCAACAGCTTCTTTGCGCCCGTGGCCAAGGCGCTGCTGGCGGCGAATCAAATCCTGATTTTCGGCAGCGGCACCGGCACCTCCAGCGAAATGGAGCAATTCGTGACGTGGTTGCATACGCACCACCCGGAACTCGCGCGGCGCATCGTCGGCTCTCTGGTGGTCGACGAACACCACCTGACCGACGGCCAGTTGCTCGCGAAAGCGCGGGATTTCTACGCGACTCCGCAGTCGCCCCAAATCGCAGCGGAGTGAGGGGAGGTCGGCGGCACTCGCCATCGTAAAAGCAAAGATCTTCCGATGCCCGGTGGGGCTTGACGTGGTTTGGTCAAATGCCGCGGGGCTGGCCCCGAGGATCTTTACTTGCCGGATCCGAAATCATGTTCCGACACGCGTTCTCACGGCCGCGCCATTCTTGCGCGCGCCGTCGAGCAACGCCGCCTGCGCGGCACCAGTGTTTTCGGATTTTCCGCGCCACGCGGCGAGCGCGGGCTCCTGCAGCGCGCGGCCGAACGAAAACGAGAGCGCCCAAGGCGCCTCGCCCGCCCGATGGATGGCGGCGAGTCGCGCGGTCGCTTGTGGTGGACTCTGGCCGCCGGAAAGAAAAACGATGCCGGGCACCGCGGCCGGCACGCCGCGGCGGAGGCAGCGGAGCGTGGCCGTGGCGATTTCTTCGTCGGAGACCTGGTGCGGACAGGCGGTGCCGGGCAGCACCATGGCGGGTTTGAGCAGCATACCCTCAAGGCGGCCACGGTGGGCGAGCAACGCATCGAACACCGCGCGGAGCGTGAGGTTCGTCACTTCCTCGCAGCGGGCCAGGGTGTGGGTGCCGTCCATCAGAATTTCCGGCTCGACGATCGGCACGAGGCCCGCCTCCTGGCTGCGCGCGGCAAACATCGCGAGCTTGAGCGCGTTTGCCTTGATACAGGTGAGGGTGGGCAGATCGCCGGCGATGGCGATGACGGCGCGCCATTTCGTAAAACGCGCGCCGAGTTCGCGATACTCGTGCAACCGCTCGCGCAAACCGTCGAGCCCGAGGGTGATTTTTTCACCGGGAAAATTGGCGAGCGCGGTCGTGCCCAGATCGACCTTGATGCCGGGGATGATGCCCTGCCGTCCGAGGATCGCGGGGAACAGGATGCCGTCGCCGGATTTTTGCCGCAGCGTTTCGTCGAAGAGAATGGCTCCGCTGATGAATTCGCCGAGTCCCGGCGTGGTGAACAGCGTTTCACGATAGGCCCGGCGATTTTCCTCGGTCGGGGGAATGGCGATGGTCTTGAAACGTTTTTCGATCGTTGGAAGGCTTTCGTCGGCCGCCAAAATCCCCTTCCCCGGGGCGACAAGGTTCCGGGCGATGAGATCGAGCGAGACTGGAGGCATGGTCGTCGTCCCATCACCGACCTTGGCCGGCGCTCTTTGTTACCGCCCGCCATGCAAGATTTCTGCGGCATTGCGGCGACGCGGATCCGCGACTTCGGCAATTGCGCGGTGTCGCCCCGCCGCGGCCCGCCGGGCGCCGGCGGTGCGTTTGCGGCGCCACGTCCCCTGGAGTTTGAGTGTCAGCAGCGGTCAGCGGGCGCGCAGAAAACGGAGTTCGCTTTGCAGCCGATCGACGTCCCGCGACAGTCCGCAGACGAGCGGGAGGGCGCGCAGGTTTACGCCGTGGTGCCGGCGATAGTGTTCGATGCGGCGGATTTCGTAGAGCGCGTCGTCGTCGAAAATCGGGTCGGCGTCGTCGTGCGTGCGCGCTTCGCCCAGCAAGCCGGCACGGCAGTAGTGCCGGAGCAGGTCGGGATGGACGGCAGTGAGGCGGGAGGCCGCCTCGATCGCATAGAAAATTCGGCTGGTCTCAGCCGAGTGGACAAGCACGAGACAGTGCTGGGTGGGGACGACGTCATTCATGATTTGCTCCTGGGTTTGAAAGGAGAGACGCGCGCGAGCTGTTCCCACAGCGCCTGCTCCTCGGTGGTCACCGTCGGCGGGATTTGGATGCGCACACTGGCATAGAGGTCGCCGCGCACGCCGTCGTCGCCCGGCAAGCCGAGCCCGCGCAGCCGCAGCCGGCCGCCCGCGGCGGTGCCGGGTGGCACCCGCAGTGTGGTCGCGCCGTCCAGCGTCGGGATTTTGGCCTGCACGCCGAGCACCGCCTCCCACGGGGCGAGCTCGAGATCGAAATGGAGATCGGTCCCGCGCACGCTGAAGTCGGGGTGGCTCGCGAGCCGCGCACGCAAATAAAGATCGCCCGGCGCGCCGCCGCCGTGGCCGGGGTGGCCCTGGCCGGCGAGGCGGATGCGCTGGCCCTCGTGGACCCCCGGCTTGATTCGCACCTGGTAGGTGTTCGTGCGCGCGGCCTCGCCGTTGTTGCCGGGCCGGCGCAGCGTGACTTTCCGTAGGGAACCGCGCAGCGCTTCCTCCAACGTGACGAGAAGGTCGGCCTCGATGTCCTCGCCCCGGCCCGTGGTGGCCCGAGGGCGGGGCGCCGTGCCGAAGCCTTCGCGGCCACCGCCAAAGAATGACTCGAAAAAATCGCTGAAGCCCGTGCCGCCGAATTCGAACGAATCCTCGTCCGCCGTTCCGGCGCGACCACGGCGCGGATCGGGCCGGGCCGACGGACCGGCGGGATTTTCCCAATCGGCCCCGACCTCATCGTAGCGACGGCGTTTCGCGGGGTCACTCAGGACCTCGTTGGCCTCGTTGATCTCCTTGAATTTTTGCTCGGCAGTGGCCTTGTCTTTCGCCACGTCGGGATGATAGAGCCGCGCGAGTTTGCGAAAACCCGCCTTGATTTCCTCCGGCGTGGCGGTGCGCGCCACACCCAGCGTCTCGTAGTAGTCCTTAAATTTTATGGCCATGACGAACTCAAGATGACGCGCCGGGGACGGCCGCGCAACGGGACCGACGCGTCATAAACTGACTCGGGGACGCAGTCAGTCCCGCGAATTGCCCCGCAGCACGTGCAGCAGCGCCGAGATCACGAGCAGCACGAGGAAGACGTAGAAAAAAATCCGCGCGATGCCGGCAGAGGCGCCGGCGATTTCGGTGAAACCAAGAACGCCGGCGACAAGCGCGACGAGGAGGAAGATGAGGGCCCAGCGGAGCATGATGTTTTTTGGGTTTTTGAATTTCCGTGACTGACTGACTACCTGGCGCGGCCAGCGGTTCCGGCCGCAAATGAAACTACGGCGTGCTTTGCGGCCAGCGATAGCCGAGCCCCACGAGGAGGATGTCCGCGTCGCGATTGTAGCTGCTGGCTACACGGTCCCACGTGAGGCGGGCAAGCCAGTGTTCGGAAAGCCGCGTGGCTAACGTGATGGAGACCAGCGGCGCGATGGCCGCTGGGTTGCGCAGATTAACGGTGCGCGGGTGCTTGCGGTCGATGTAGAAGTAGGGACCGGCACCGACGCCGAGGCTGAGGTGTTCGTTGAAGAAGGTGTTGACCGCCCAGGCCTGCACGGCGAGGCCGTTGCGCCGGACGATTTTCGGATCGCCCTCGTAGATGAGCGACACGGTGCCGTCGATGTGGCGCGCCAGGCCGCGGCGGTATTCGGCGGCATAGGCGCGCGCGGTTTCGCTGAAGAGCGTGTTCACGATGCTCTTGCCGCCGAAGACGGTGATTTCGTTTTCGGTGACGTAGGCTTTCTGCTCCGGCGCATCGCCGAGTTTCCCGGGCGTGGGTTTTCTTTCGCGCCCGAGCCAGACGCCCATGCCGAGCGCGGCGGTGGTCACCGTGATGTCGTGCGCCGGATTGATGCGATTGACCATGACGCGGTAGAACGTGCGGTTGGAAAAATAGCCGGTCGCCGAAAAACTGTAGATCGGCGCGTTGCCATGCACGTTGGCCGAAGCACCGCTTGGCAACGTTTGCGTGTCATAGAAATTATACATGCCGCCACCGACGGAGACCGCCATGCTGCCATGAAACAGCGGCAGGCTCCCCCACAACTCGAAGGCATTGCCGTCGCGGTGATGACCGGGCAGGTGGCCCTCGTTGAGGTAGGAGATGGAGCCGGCGAAGTTCCGGTAGAAATCCTGCCGGTAGTCGATCTGCCACGTGTAGGTGGATTTTCCGAAATTTTCCTTCGCGGTGAAACCGCCGAGCAACGAGAGCTCCTGCGCGGGGAGATTCAGGGTGACGCCCAGGAAGCAGAGAGCGGACATTTTCCAAAGTAAGGAGGAGGTTTTTTTCATGGTGCGTTTCGGCGCTCGATTGGCCGGAGCCCAGAATAGTAGCCTTCGCCAAAGCCGGATATGGGGTGAACTAAGCATCTCCCTTCTCTTCGGACTCCGGCCACGGTGAGGTTTTGCGGGAAAGTGGCGGGTAGGGTAATACCCCTCGCTATTCGGTAACGTCCGAAGTTTAACGGTCGTGGGACGGACGATTCGCCCCAGCCACCCACAACGAACGGAAACCGCCCTGATGAAAAATACCCACACGGGAGTGTCCGCCCGCTACCTCGCGGCGCTTCAGGCCCATCTGCGCCGAAAACGCCACGACGACGATGGCGACCGGGCGCAGGGGCTGGGGCGCGCCGCGTTGGCCGGCGGACTGGAGCCGCGCGATCTGGCGCTCATGCACGCGCAGGCCGCGTCGGATGGATTCGCCCGCACGCCCATCGGCTCAAGTGCGCACGTCGGGGTGATCACACGCGCAGGCATTTTTCTCTCCCAGGCGCTCATTCCATTGGAAGCGGCCCAGCGCGCGATGCGGGATGCGAATGGACTTCTACAGCAGCGAAACGAAACCTTGCGCCCGCACGCGGCGGCTTTGGCGAAGGTTAACACCCGGCTTGAGCGCGAAGTCACGCGGCGCCAGACCGGCGAAGCGGTCATCCGCAAAGATAAGGCGCAGTATCAACGTCGCCACGTGGAGTCGCAGATCATGCAGCGCAAACTCCGGCAGCTGACGCGCCAGATCATTTCGGCGCAGGAGGAGGAGCGAAAGGAAATCAGCCGCGAGCTGCACGACGAGGTCGTGCAAACGCTCGTCGGCATCAATGTCCAGTTGTCGGCCCAGAGCCAGGGCGCCTCCCTTGGCCTGAACACCCTCAAGGCGAAAATCGCGCGCACGCAGCGGCTGGTGGAAAATTCCGTGAACGAGGTCCATCGCTTCGCCCGCGAGCTGCGCCCGGCCGCGCTCGACCTGATCCCGGCGCTCCACGCTTACAGCAAAAATCTCGCGGCGCGCAAAAAACACAAAATCCACCTCACGGCCTTCGGTGGCCTCGAGGCCCTCGGCAACGCCAAGCGCATGGTGCTCTTCCGCGTCGCGCAGAAGTCGCTCACCAATGTCGTGGGCCATGCGCAGGCCATACAGGTGGGCCTCAGCATCAGCAAAATCCCCGGCACAATTCGGATGGAGAGCAGCGACAACGGGAAGGCGTTTCACGTCGACCAAGTCCTCCTGGGCCGCAACCACAAGCGGCTCGGCCTGATCGGCATGAGGGAAAGGATTGAAATGGTCGGCGGAAACCTGGTCGTCGCATCGCAGCCCGGCGTCGGCACCACCGTGTGGAAAGAGATTACCTTCGACGCTGAGAATACGAAAACATGAAGCCGGCAAAAAAAATCACCATCCTGCTCGCCGAGGATCACGCCATCGTGCGGCAGGGCCTCTGCGCCCTCCTTAATGCGGTCGGACATTTTCTCATGGTCGGCGAGGCCCGCAACGGCCGCGAGGCGGTGGAGCTGGCGCGCGCGCTTAAGCCCGACGTCATCCTCATGGATATCGCCATGCCGGTGCTCAACGGCCTCGAGGCCACGCGGCAAATCCTCACCGCCAATCCCGCCGCCAAGATAATCATCCTCTCTGCGCACAGTGACGACGCATATATCGAGCGCATGAACGAGGTCGGCGTGGCGGGTTTCCTCGAAAAGCAAACGTCCGCCGAAATTTTATCCAAGGCGATCTGCGAGGTCGCGAAGGGGAACGTTTTTTACAGCCCATCGATCGCGAAGCGGCTCCAGGACGCGCAACGCCAGCCGCGCGATCGCGACGGTTTGCTCAAGGTCCACGGCGCGCGCCTCACGCCCC
>JANXSC010000517.1 GCA_025352845.1 Opitutaceae bacterium | reverse complement strand
CCTGCGAGCTCGATGCGATCGCGGACATCGCGCGCGCGCACAAAGTGACGCTGCTTGAGGATGCGTGTCAGGCGCTGACCGCCGAATGGCGCGGCCAGCCGATTGGCACACGGGGGATTGGCGGGTGCTTCAGTTTTCAGGCGAGCAAGAATCTCACGGCCGGCGAAGGCGGCGCCGTGCTCACCAACGACGAGGCGTTTGCCAACCAGGTGTTTAATTTCCACACCCCCGGCAGCCCGAAACCCGGCGCGAGCTGGGGGCGCGCCGCCAACTTCCGCCTCACGGAATTCCAGGCGGGCCTGCTCCTCGCGCAATACACGCGCTTCGAAGCGCAGCAGGACACGCGGCACGCCAACGCCACCTACCTCTCCTCGCTGTTGCAAAAAATCCCGGGCCTCGCCCCCGCGCAACTCGCGAGCGGCAACAACCGCGGCGGCTGGCACCTCTACATGATGCGCTACGACGCCGCGAAATTTTCCGGCCTGACGCGCGCAAAATTTCTGGCCGCACTCGCCAAGGCCGGTGTTTCGGGGGCGAGCAGCGGCTATGCGACCCTAAACAACTCCGCGCACGTCAAGGCACTCGCCGCCAATCCGCATTACCAAAAAATCTACGGTCACGAGTCGATGGCGCGCTGGCTTGATCGCAACCAGTGTCCGGTCAACGACCGCGTTATCGAGAATGCGGTGTGGTTCGGCCAGACGAAACTCCTCGCGCCGCGCTCCGAAATGGAGCGCATCGCCGAGACGATCGCGGGCATCCAGAAACGCGCAGGTGAACTCGCGCGCGGTTAGCGAAAAACTCCGGGCACTCGCCTGACAGCCTGACGGCGGTGCCTTGGAGTAGCGCGGGGCTTTAGCCCGCGGCGCGGCCACACCAGACGCAGGCTGAAGCACCGCGCCACCTCAAACCGTCGGGCGCTACGCCTAGCGGGCGATGCTGAAAATCGAACCACGCCTCATCGTCAAACGAAGAACTGCGGGCACCGTTGACGCCGGCGTTTGTCCGTCGGTAAATGCCCCCGATGGAACACCGCACCCAGTCCGACGGTGTTTCGCATTCGCCGACCACCGGGCCGACGGGACAGACGGACGGGTTCGCGTCCACCGCGTGGAGCATCGTGCTGGCGGCTGCGCAGGATTCCGACGGCGGCGCGGCGCTCGATCGTTTATGCCGGCGCTACTGGAAACCGGTTTATACGTTTGCGCGCAGCAGCGGACTAGGACGCGCTGACGCCGAAGACGCGACGCAGGATTTTTTCAGCTACCTCTTGGCGCGGGAATGGCTGAAAGAAGCCGACCCACATCGCGGGAGTTTTCGCGCTTTCCTCCTGACGCTGATGCGGAATTTTCTCTCCAACCGCCGCCGCCATGATCACGCGCAGAAACGCGGCGGCACCGCGCCCGCGCTCTCGTTCGATGCCGATGGCTGCGAGCGCGAACTCGCCGCGCTGCCGACCCTCGAAGCCGATCCGGCCAGCGCGTATGAAAAAGCCTGGGCGGCGTGCGTGCTGCAGTCGGCGCTCGACCGGCTCACAGTGGAGCAGGCGCAGACGGGCGAGCCCGCTCGCTTCGAGCTGCTGCGGCCCTATCTCACGCAGCCGCCGGCACCGGGCGACTACGAACGGCTGGGCGCGACCCTCGGGCTCGCGCGCAACCGCATCGCCGTGCTTATCCACCGCCACTCGCGCCGGTTTGCGGAACTGATCCGCAGCGAGGTCGCCGAGACGCTCAGCGATCGCACGAATCTCGACGCGGAGTTGCGCCAGCTCCTCGACGTCATGTCGCGCTGAAGCCCATGCGCTGCGCCAAGTGCGAAACCCCGCTGCCGGCCACGACTGCCGAGGCGTTTTGCCCGCGCTGCGCGCTCACGCACGCGCTGGCGCTCGGCGAAACCGCGGCACCCGATTCACCCTCCACGGCCGACAGCCACCGCCCCGCCATCGACGGCTACGAGGCGCACTACGAACTCGGCCGCGGCAGCATGGGCGTCGTCTGGCTTGCGCGCGACACGCACCTCGACCGCCTCGTCGCGCTCAAGGTCATCTCCGCGGGGGCCGACGCGCGCCTCGGGCCGCGCCTCCTCCGCGAAGGCCAGGCCATCGCGCAACTGCGGCACCCGCACGTCGTCGCCGTGCATGCCCTCGGTCAGGCAGGCGCGACGACGTTTCTAACGATGGATTTTTTCGAGGGCGGAGATCTCCAAAAACGCCTGCACGCGAAACCGCTCGCGCCTCGCGCCGCCGCCGCGTTGATCAGCAAGATCGCCGATGCCCTCGCGCACGCCCACGCCGCCGGCGTGCTGCACCGCGATCTCAAGCCGTCGAATATTCTCCTCGATGCCGCGGGCGAGCCGCACCTCGCCGATTTCGGACTCGCCGCGCCGCTCGAAGGCGCCGGCGATCTCACGTCGCCGGGCATGGTCGCGGGCACGCCGGGTTACCTCGCGCCCGAGCTGCTCGCCGGCACGGGCCGGGCCTCGCCGCTCCCCGATGTCTATGGGCTCGGCGCGGTGCTCTACGCGTGCCTCACGGGCCGCGCGCCGTTCGTCGGCGATTCCACCGCCGCCATTCTCGCTCAGCTCACCGATCGCGAACCGCCGTCGCCGCGGCTGCTGAATCCCGCCGTGCCGCGCGACCTTGAGACGCTCTGTCTGAAGTGCCTCGAAAAAAATCCGGCGCAACGCTACGTGTCGGCGGCAGCCCTACGCGACGACCTCGACCGCTTCGGGCGCGGCGAACCGATTGCCGCCCGGCCGGTGGGCTGGTCGGGAAAAATGCTGCGCTGGTATTGCCGCAAACCCGCGCTCGCCGCCGTCTCCACCGCCGCGATCGCGCTGGTGCTGATCCTCGCAATCGGCGGCCCGATCACCGCGTGGCGCATCGAGCGCGCGCGTGAGGCCGCGGAAAATTCCCGGCGCGACGCCCTCGCCGCCGAGGCGCGCACGCGCGAACAACTCCGCGCCGCGCTGCTCGCGCGCAGCCACGCCACGCGACTCACGGGGCAAATCGGCCAGCGCGCCGACGCGCTGGCGGCGGCCGAGGAAGCCGCGCGCATCCGCCCCGGTCTCGATGCGCGCGACGCGGTGATCGCGGCACTCGTGTTGCCCGATGTCACCCTGGTGCGCGAGTGGCCGCTGCGGACCTCGATCCGACACCACGCGAGTTTCGCCCCGGATCAAGATCGCTATGTCGTGATGAACGATGCCGGCGGCCTCGAACTCCACCGTCTCTCCGATGGCGCATTGCTGCGGGAGTTCACCGGCACCGGGGCCGCACCGCTGGTCGGCCCGAACCTCTCGCCGGACGGGCGCGAAGTCGTCGTGCGCGACGCCCAGGCCCGCGTTGCCGTGTGGCAGGAGGACCGCGCCGCACCGGTGTTCGTGCTGGAGGGCCGCCGCTATTTGCTCGCCGGCAACATCGAAGGCTACGGCCAGCCGGACGCGTTTTCCCCCGACGGCCGCGTGCTCGCCAGCGCGATCGCGGACGGCGGCGTTTCGTTTCACTCGACCGAAGACGGCCGCGAACTCCGCCGGATCGCAACCGAGGCGGAACCGAGCCACGTGGGTTATTCGCCGGATGGCCGCCTGCTCGCGGTGGCCCGGGGATTGCGCGACCGCGGCGGCGGCACGGCGTTCTATGCGCGCGTTTTCGAGACGGAGAAGGGCTCCGAGATTTCGCGGCTTCCGATCAGCGCCTCGTTTCAATCTCTCGCTTGGTCGGCCGACAGCGCCTCGCTGCTCATCGTCGGGCAGCAGCTCGAGGTTTACGATGCGCGCAGCGGACGCCGCAAACGCGCGGTCAACGACCCGCGCGCCACGCGGGGAATTTTCGGCCCGGCCGACACGATCATCGGCGCTTCGCAGAGCGGCCTGTTCACCCTTTGGGATCCCGCCACCGCGCGCCCGATGCTCAGCGGCCCGCTCGGCGGGCAGCCCGAAGTCGAGATCGACCGCACCGGTTCCACCATCGTCAAGGCCGCCGGCGAGAAGGGCCTCGTCTATCGCCTCGAAATTTCTCCCATCGTCCGCACCGTGGTTTCCAAGGCGCTCGAAGGCTACGACAACGTCACGAACCACGGCGGCGCCGGGCTGGATTTTTCCCGCGACGGCCGCTGGCTCGCCACCGCGGTGTGGGGCGCGGTGCAGTTGCGCGACGCGGCGACCGGGCAGGTCGTGGCGGCCATCGCGCTGGGCTCGGTGAACAATCACGCCAGCGCGCGTTTTGCGGCTGACGGCACGAGTCTCCTCGCCGGCAGTCGCGAGCTCGGGCTGGTGCGCCTGCCGATTGTGGCCGGACCCGGCGGCGCGCCGCGTCTCGGAAGCCCCGAGACACTCGACGCCGAGACGGATTTCCTGCTCGCCGATCTCGCGCGCGACGGGCGGCGGGCGGTGCTCGTTTCGATGTGGCGCAACGAGGTCAAGGTGGCGGACCTCGCCGGCGGCCGGCCGGCCGTGCGCTGGAGCCTGCCCGGCGCGGGCCGCGCCGTCTTCCTCGCGGGCGACCGCGAGGTGCTCGCCAACAGCACGGTGGACATGGGCCGCTCGCCGCTGAAAATTCACGATGCCGTGACCGGCCGCGAAGTGCGCACACTCGCGCAGACGCGCGGCTACCACGTGCGCACGAGCGGCGACGGCCGCTGGATCGCGCTCGGCACGGGGACGGACGAATCGACACTGGTGCGCACGGACGACTGGACGCCGGGTCCGGTGTTACCGGAAGATTTTCGCGGCGCGGGAAAAAACGCCGCCCTTTCGCACGACGGTGCCTGGCTCGCGATTGCCCTGGGCAACCAGATCGGCCTCATCCGGACGGCCGACGGTTCCTTGGTCGCGCACTTGGAAAACACGCGGTCCGGCACCTACGTGCCCGAACTGGGATTCTCGCCCGACGGCACGCGCCTCACGCTCTGTTGGGAAAACGGGCTGCTCACGATTTGGGATTTGAAGACGCTGCGGGCCGAGCTGGCGGAGCGCGGGCTGGATTGGTGAGCGAAGCATTTTGTAGGCGGGGTGCCCTCACCCCGCTCCGAGTGCGCGCGCAAGCCG
>JANXSC010000515.1 GCA_025352845.1 Opitutaceae bacterium | reverse complement strand
TGTTCCGCGGGCCAAAATCATCTGTTGAACTGGGTCTGGATCAAATTGCGGAGGGACTCGTGCAGCGGATCGCTCGCGAGGCGGTTGAGGACTTCCTCGAAGAAACCGAAGATGAGCAATTCGTCGGCGGCGGCCTTGGCGATGCCGCGCGACTGGAGATAAAATTCCTGCTCGGGATCGATGCGCGAGGAAGTGGCGCGGTGGGTGCAGCGGACGTCGTTGGCCTGGATTTCGAGGCCGGGGAGGGAGTTGGCCTCCGCGTCTTCGCTGAGCATGAGGTTGCGGTTCGACTGGTAGGCGTCGGTCTTTTGCGCGTCGGGATCGACGACGATGAGGCCGGAAAAGATCGTCTTCGCGGTGCCGCGAAGGGCGTTCTTGTAGAGGAGATCGCTCTTGGTGTTGGGCGCCTGGTGAATCTGGAGCGTGCGTTGGTCAAACTCCTGGCCGGTGTCGGCGACGGTGAGGGCGAGCATCTCGGAGAACGCGCCGGGGGCGGAGAGCTGCGAGAGGGACTCGTGGCGGGCCTGGCGGGCGCCGAGGTGGAGGTTGAGCGACTGCACGCGGGCGTCGCGGCGGACGACGGTGCTGTTGAACTGGAAGGAGAGGGTGTCGCGCGACCAGTTTTGCGCGGCGATGTAGGTGAGCTGCGCACCGTGGGCGGCATAGAGATCGTTGGCACCGCACGCAAAATGCGCGCCGGCATCGGCGGAGACGAAGTAATCGACGACGGTGACCTTGGAGTTTTCCTCGGCGATCACGAGGGTGTGCGGGAAGACGGCGGTGCCGGCGCCGGACGCGATGTGCGTGACGACGATGGGCGATGGGACTTCGACGCCGCGGGGGATGTAGATGAACGCGCCGTCGCGGACGAAAGCGGTGTGCAGCGCGGCGAATTTCGCAGAGCCGAGTTTCTGCGGCTGCGCCATGAAGTGCTGGCGGAGGAGATCAGGGTGCTTCGTGGCAGCGTCGGCGAGGGTGGTGATGATGACGCCGGCGGGAAGGGAAGCGAGAGGGGCCGGCTGGGCGGTGACGGTGTTGTTGACGAAGGTCAGCGCGGAGGAGTCGGGGCCAAAGGGGGAGTCGGGACAAGTGTCAGAAGCGCTCGCAAGCGAGCTGCCTACGGCCGGAATAAAATTTTCGAGCGTCAGAGTGCCGATGGTGCTGAAGCGCCAGGATTCGTCGGTGCGCTTCGGCAGCGGGAGCGACGCGAATTTTTCGTAGGCGGCGCGCTTGCGATCGAGCCACCACGCGGGGGCGGACGTTTGCGTCGCAAGCTGCGCGGCGAAGGCCTCGGGCGTGAAGGAGCCGACGAGGGATTTCGGTTCGGTGAGAGTGGGAGCGGACATCTTGGAATTTTCGATTTTGGATTCTCGATTTTCGATTGGGAGCCGGGATTTTCGCGCAATCGAAAATCAAGAATCCAAAATCGAAAATCACGTGGGCATCAGCCCACCGAGCCTTCCATTTCGAGGTCGATGAGGCGCTTGAGCTCGACGCTGTATTCCATGGGGAACTGGCGCGCGAGATCGTTGATAAAGCCGTTCACGGCGAGGCTCATCGCCTGGCCTTCGGTGAGGCCGCGTTGCTGCATGTAGAAAATCATCTCTTCATTGATCTTCGAGACGCTGGCCTCGTGCTGCACGTAGTTGCGGTCGCCGCGGATGGTGATGGCGGGATAGGTGTCGGTGCGGCTGTTCGTGTTGATGAGGAGCGCGTCGCACTCGGTGTTGTTTTTGCAACCCTTGAGGTGCTTCGGGATGTGGACGATGCCGCGGTAGGTGCTGCGGCCCTGGCCGACGCTGATGGATTTCGCGACGATGTTGGAGGTGGTCTCGTCGGCGGCGTGAATCATTTTGGCGCCGGTGTCTTGGTGCTGGCCGTCGTTGGCGAGGGCGATGGAGATCACTTCGCCGCGGGCCTTGCGGCCCTTGAGGATGACGCCCGGATATTTCATCGTGAGGCGCGAGCCGATGTTGCAGTCGATCCACTTGATCTCGGCTTCCTCGTGGGCGACGCCGCGTTTGGTGACGAGGTTGAAGACGTTGTTGGACCAGTTCTGGACGGTGATGTATTGGATCTTTGCGCCCTTGAGCGCGACGAGTTCGACCACGGCGCTGTGGAGCGTCGAGGTGGAGAACTTCGGCGCGGTGCAGCCCTCCATGTAGGTGAGTTCGGCGCCTTCGTCGGCGATGATGAGCGTGCGCTCGAACTGGCCGAAGTTTTCCGCGTTGATGCGGAAGTAGGCCTGGAGCGGCTGCGCGACCTTCACGCCGGGCGGGACGTAGATGAACGAGCCGCCGGAGAACACGGCGCTGTTCAGCGCGGAGAATTTGTTGTCGCCGGTCGGGATGACCTTCCCGAAGAACTTGCGGAAAATTTCCGGGTGCTCGCGGAGGGCCTCGGTGGAGTTGGCGAAGATGACGCCCTGCTTCGCGACGATGTCCTTGATGTTCGAGTAGGCGGCCTCGGAGTCAAACTGGGCTTCGACGCCGGCGAGAAATTTGCGCTCTTGCTCGGGGATGCCGAGGCGCTCGAAGGTGCGCTTGATGTCGTCGGGCACCTCGTCCCACGTGCGCTTGGGTTTCTGGCCCTGCGAGAGGTAGTAGCGGATTTTGTCGAAATTGATGTTCTCGAGATCCTTAGTGGCCCAGTGCGTGGGCATGGGCATCGAGAGGAATTTCTTCAGGGCGTTGAGGCGAAACTCGAGAATCCACGGCGCCTCCTTCTTCACCGAGCTGATGTAGCGGACGGTGTTTTCGTAGAGGCCGGTGCCGGCGTCGAACTCGTAGTCGACCTTGTAGGAAAAGTTGCCCGCGGTCTGGTCGATGCCGACGACGGGGTTGGCGACGGTCTCGTCAAAGGGCGGCGCGGAGGAGAGAGTGGCGGCGGATTGGCTCATGGCGGAAAGGCTTTGTCATTCTGAGCGGAGCGAAGAATCCAATGGGACTTTCGCCGTCAGCAACGATGCGGTGATCAAGATGGATTCTTCGCTGCGCTCAGAATGACGGGTTGCGGAAATTACTGTGGAGTGGACGCGGGTTCAGGCTGTCACGGCTGCCGCGAGTTCCTTCTTCACCCAGTCGTAGCCCTTGGCCTCGAGTTCGAGGGCGAGAGATTTGTCGCCGCTCTTCACGAGGCGACCGTCCCACATCACATGGACGTAGTCCGGCACGATGTAGTCGAGCAGACGCTGATAGTGCGTGATCATGAGCACGCCGAGATTGGGGCCGCGCATGGTGTTCACGCCGTCGGCGACGATGCGGAGCGCATCGATGTCGAGACCTGAGTCGGTTTCGTCCATGAGTGCGAACTTGGGCTCGAGCATCGCCATTTGCAGTATCTCGCAGCGCTTCTTTTCGCCGCCGGAGAAGCCGTCGTTGACCGCCCGCGCGGTGAATTTCCGATCGATTTTCAGGAGGTCCATCTTGGCGTAGAGTTTTTTGTAGTAGCCGGTGGCGTCGATCTCCTCGCCCTCGGCCATGCGGGATTGCACGGCGGCGCGGAGAAAATTGGCGATGGAGACGCCGGGGATTTCACTCGGATATTGAAACGCGAGAAAGAGACCGGCACGGGCGCGCTCGTCGGCTTCCTTGGCGAGAATCGACACGCCGTCAAGGAGCACATCGCCGCCCGTGATCGTGTAATCGGGGTGGCCGGCGATCGCCTTGGAGAGCGTGGATTTGCCGGTGCCGTTGGGCCCCATGATGGCGTGGACTTCGCCGCTGTTAATCGTGAGCGAGAGGCCGTTGACGATCTCCTTTGCGCCGATGGCGACGTGGAGGTCTTGGATGACGAGGGAGGACATGAATTCGGAAAATTGGGAAAGGCGAAAATTGCGAAACTCGGCGGATGCGGGCCGGGGTCAGGACGTGAATTTCGTCGCCTTGCCGCGGAAGGTGATCTCGACGGACGTGGCGTCGAAGCCGCGGGGGAGGACGCCGTTGAGTTTTTCCAGCACGGCGGGCGGCAGGTCGATGTCGTGCGTGCGGCCGGTCTGCTCGTCGTGAAAATGCGCGTGCGGCCGGAGATTCGGGCAGTAGCGCGTGGGCGCGCGCTCGAAATTCACCGCGCGCACGAGGTCGCACTGCACGAGGGTTTCGAGGCAGTTGTAGACAGTCGCGAGGGAGATCGTAGGCAACTCGAATTTCACCCGGGAGAAGACTTCGTCGGCCGTGGGGTGGTCGCGTTTCTTGAGGAGCACGTTGTAGACAACTTCGCGCTGCGGGGTGGAGCGGAGGCCGCTGTCGGCGAGACGCTGGGTGAGCGCTTCAGAATTTTCGGTGGCAGCCATGAGTTTTGAGAAGCGCAACCAATTGGAATGATTCTAAGGTGCAAGCCGGAATTAGAACTATTCTAAATATAAGTTACCTTCGTTGACCGCAGAAGTCGTGGCAATGCCTTCAAGCTATCGATGCCAGCACCAATGCCACGGTTCGTAGCCGATGCCGTGGGGATTGCCGCGAGGAAACGACATCACGAACCCGAATTCAAGCGCGCGGCGGCGCAGCCAGCGAAAGGCGGCGGTGCGGCCAAATTTTTCCTCGACGCTCACGTCGTCCGGCGAACCGATGTCGATCGCCCGGCCGGTGTGGTGTTCGCTGAAGCCGGGCGCGGCGACGTAGCGGAGAATGTCGGCGATGAGTTGGCCCGCAGCGAGTTTGCGGCGGATGTTTTGCGTTTGTCGGCGCACGCTGCGGAAACCGGAGAGCGGCAGGAGCGTGATGCCATCGCGCGCGGCCGCGTCGCGCATGCGAGACCACGCGGCGGCGGCGCGGGGCGTGAGCCGCACCGGCTGGCCGTCGTCGTCGGCGCGGCCGACGAGGATGAGGCGCGAAGGATCGGCCGCGCGATACAGGCGGAGCTGACGTGTGGCGGCATAGTCGGCGGGGATGCGGAGCGCGCGATGGAGGGCGCGGAGGCGCGGGGCGGTCATGCGCGAAGAGTGTGGGACGGGCGCGCGGGGCGGGAAGCGGGGGCAGTTGTCGGATGGGCTTCACGCCCCGACGGGAAAGCGCTGAGGTTTTCGGTCGGGGCGTAAAGCCCCTCTCATCGTTTCGATCAAAGTCTCACCCGTGATGCTCGGCGAGCCAGCGCTCCGCGTCGATCGCGGCGGCGCAGCCCATGCCGGCGGCGGTGATGGCCTGGCGGTAAACATGGTCGGAGCAATCGCCGGCGACGTAGATGCCGGGGATGTTCGTCTGCACCTGCGAGCCGGGCTGCGGTTTGAAATAACCGCCGTCGTCGACGTCGAGCGGCGGGGCAAACGGCCCCGTGTTCGGAATGTGGCCGATGGCGACGAAGATGCCTTTCACGGGGAGCACGCTCTCGGCGCCGGTCTTCACGTTTTTGATTTTGAGGCCGCTGACCGCGCCTTCCTTCACGCCGAGGACTTCAAGCGGGATGCTGTCCCAGACCAGCTGGATTTTTTCGTGCGAGGTGGCTCGGTCGGCCATGATCTTCGAGGCGCGGAGCGTGTCGCGACGATGGACGAGATAAACCTTGCTCGCGAAACGCGTGAGAAAAAGCGCCTCTTCCGCCGCGCTGTCGCCGCCGCCGAGCACGGCGACCTCCATTTTTTTGTAGAACGCGCCGTCACACGTCGCGCACGTCGTC
>JANXSC010000506.1 GCA_025352845.1 Opitutaceae bacterium | reverse complement strand
GCGCCACATCGCGCGCGCGCGCACCGAGCGCCCCGAGCAATCCGATCTCGCGCGTCTTACGGACGACGGAGATGAGCAGCGAACTCATCACCGAAAACGCCGCGATCACGACGATGAAGAGCATGAGGAAAAAATTGATCGTCTTCTCCAGGTTCAGCACCCACAGGAAACTCTCCCAGCTCTGCGTCCACGGCATCGCCTGCATGGCGGGCGGCAGCACGCGGTTGAGGCGCGCCGCGATTTCGTCCTCGTTCAGCCCTTCCTGAATCCGCACATTGATGCCGTGCACCGTGCGACCGAGGCCGTAGAGTTCCTGCGCGGCGCGCAGCGTCCCATAGATCGTCGTGCTGTCGAGGTGCTGGTGGCCGATCTCGAAGAGGCCGACGACGCGGAAGCGGCGCGGTAAGAAAATCTCGTCGCTGTTCAGTTTCTCGATCAGGAGCGGCGAAGTGACGGTGATTTCGTCGCCCGGCGCTGCGCCAAGCTGGCGCGCGACCTCGGTGCTGAGGATAACCGAGTCATCGTCCAGATTGCTCAACAGCCCGACGCGCACGAAGCGCTGCAAGTTCGCCACCTCCTCCACCGTCGCAAGGTCGAGTCCGCGAAAAATTGGGAAGGCGGGGTGGCCACCGGCCAGCACCATCACCGGACCGGCGACGTAGGGCGTGGCGGCGACGACACCGGGAACCCCGCGAATGCGTTGGATCAACCCCTCCGGTTCCTCGATCGCCGCGCGGGATTTCACCTGCACTTCACCTTCCGTCTGCACGATCATCCGGCGCAACTCGTGGCCAAAGCCACCCATCACGCTCGTCACGATAACGAGCACCGCCACGCCGAGCATCACGCCGAGCACCGAGATCGCCGTGAAAAACGGAAAACGCCCGGTCGGGAAAAGCTGCTTCAGGGCGAGGTAGAAATACCAAGGCACGGCGGAAAAGTGGGAAAGTGGGAAATCGGCAGAAAGGACAATCCGATGGTTGTGGTCAGGTTTTCCAATTTTCCACTTTTCCGATTTCTCACTTTTCCGATTTTTCCCTGAGCTGCGGAAACAGAATCACATCGCGGATGCTCTCGGCGCCGGTGAGCAAAATGCACAGGCGGTCGATGCCCACGCCCATGCCGCCGGCGGGCGGCATCCCGTGCTCGAGGGCGAGGAGGAAGTCGTGGTCGATGTTCTGTTTCTCCTCACCGGCCTGCGCCTCGAACATCTGGCGCTGCACATCAGGATCGTTCTGCTCGGAATACGCGGGCGCGACTTCCATCCCGCCTATGGTCAGCTCGAAGACGTCGATCGTCGTCGGATCGTCGACGGTGAGCTTGGCGAGCGGGCAGAGTTCCTTCGGCAGGTGCGTGACGAAGGTCGGCTGGATCAGCGTGGGCTCGATCTTCTTGGAAAAAATCTCGTTGGTGATCTCGAACTCTTCCCACGCTGGATTCACGCTCAGGCCAAGTTTTTCGGCACCGGCGATTTTCTCCGCCTTGCTGCGGGCGAACCAGTCGGCGTCGCCGGTGGCTTCGTGGATGAGGGCCTTGTATTTCACCTCGCGCCACTCGCCGCCGAAGTCGATCTCCTGACCGCTGGCGGCGTGCTTGATTTTGAGCGAGCCGTCGGCCGGCTTGATCACATCGCGCACGAGAGAGGTCAGCAGATCGCGGATGAGCGTCATCATGCCGCGGTAGTCGCTGTAGGCCTGGTAAACTTCGAGCATGGTGAACTCGGGGTTGTGCCGGCGCGACACGCCCTCGTTGCGGAAGATGCGGCCAATCTCGAAGACGCGGTCGAAGCCGCCGACGAGCATCCGCTTCAGCCGCAGCTCCGTCGCGATGCGGAGAACGAAATCGGCGTTGAGTGTATTGTGGTGCGTCACGAACGGCCGCGCCGCCGCGCCACCGGCGGTCGATTCCAGCACGGGCGTTTCGACCTCGATGAAACTCTGCGCTTCGAGAAACCGCCGGATGTGCGAGACGATTTTCGAGCGCATCATCAGCCGCGCGCGCGACTCGGCATTCATGATCACGTCGAGGTAGCGCTGCCGGTAGATGATCTCGGGATCGCTGAGACCGTGGAATTTTTCCGGCAGCGGTCGGAGCGCCTTGCACACGAGCGTAAAGGTCTCGACGCGCACGGTGATTTCGCCGGTCTTGGTTTTGAAGAGCGCGCCGGTGACGCCGATGATGTCACCGAGGTCGAGTGACTTTTTGAAAACACCGTAGCGCTCCTCGCCGAGCACATCGCGGCGGAAGTAGAGCTGAATCGGCCCCTGCTGATCCAAGATTTTCACGAACGAGCTGCCGCCCTGCACGCGGAAGGTCACGAGCCGGCCCGCCACCGTCACGGTCGTCGCGTTGTCCTGCCCATCGACGTAGAGCGCTTTCGCATCGGCCGAAAAATGCGTGGGCGTGACATTGGCGCGAAACGGGTCGAAGCCCGCCGCGCGCAGCTCGGCGAGCTTGGCGCGCCGGACCGCGTGTTGATCGTGGGAGATGTCGGTTGGGATGTCGCTCATGGGACGGAACCGCGCAACGTGGCGGGCGGCCCGGCGCGGGGCAAATGCAAACGCGAATGGGGCGATGGTGGTTTCCGGCAGATGCAGGGCGG
>JANXSC010000494.1 GCA_025352845.1 Opitutaceae bacterium | reverse complement strand
AGTCGTCGCCGGAGAGGTAGGTGGAGCCGAGGAATTCCTGCTGGTAGCCGATGGATTTGTTCGGCGGGTTCTGGTGCATGTTCCGGCCGACGAGCACCGTGGTATAGCCGGCCCCGTTGAGGAGCGCGGAAAACGTCGGATGCTTGATCGCGATGGGCGCGTAGCCGACGAGTCCGGTCGTGGCGGGGTGCAAACCCGTGAGCAGCGACAGCCGCGCCCGGATGCACGACGGGATGACCGACCGCCGAAAGTATGTCACCGCGCCACTGGTCGGGCATCAGAAGTAAAATGTCGGGCGGCGGAGCGGATGCGGCCCGGGTGCGCGCTTCGAAAGCGAACAAGACAAGCGCAGAGGCGCTGAGGAAGCGGCGGCAGACCATCGCGAGCAGCGAATTCAGGCCGCAACAAACACCAATGGCGGCCGCCGCTATTTGGCTGCGAGCGCCACTTCAATCGCCGTGGCGAGTTCCGGCGCATCGGGCTCGGTGTCGGCGGGGAAGCGGGCGAGGATGGTGCCGTCGCGGGCGACGAGGAATTTTTCGAAGTTCCACTTCACGTTGCCGGGAAACGGGGAGGCTTTGCCGGCGAGGGCGGTGTAGAGCGGGTGGCGGTTGGCGCCATTTACGTCGATCTTTGCGAAGAGCGGAAACGTCGCTCGATACGTCGTGCTGCAGAATTTTTTGATCTCGGCGTTGGTGCCGGGTTCCTGCGCGCCGAATTGGTTGCAGGGGAAGCCGAGCACGCTGAGGGCCTTGGCCTGATATTTCACGTGGAGTGCTTCGAGGCCCTGATACTGCGGCGTGAAGCCGCACTCGGAGGCGACGTTGACGACGAGGAGCACGCGGCCCTGGAACGCCGCGAGCGTGCCGGCCTTCCCGTCGATGTCGGTGACGGCGATCTCGTGCAGTGGTGCGGCGTGGGCAGTCATGAGCGAGACAACGAGGGTGACGAGGAAGGCGAGGGGGCGCATGGCGGAGAAACTGCGCCGCCCGCGCACGCGCTCAAGGCCGAATCGTGACCTTGCGAATCACGACTGGAGCGAGCGGCCGGCTCATGCCGCCATCGGCCCCCATGCCGGTCGGCGTGGCGGCGAGCGCATCGACGACCTCGATGCCCTTGGTCACTTGACCGAAGATCACGTAGGCCGGCGGCAGGCGGTAGTCCTGATGCATGATGAAAAACTGGCTGCTGTTGGTGTTGGGTCCGGCGTTGGCCATCGCGAGCACGCCGCGCTTGTAGCCGCGTTTGTAGAGGTCGGAGGCGGGCTGGAGTTCATCGGCGAACTTGCCGCCCCACGCGCTCTCGCCGCCGCTGCCGTCGCCATTGGGATCGCCGCCCTGAAGCATGAAGCCGGAGATGATGCGGTGAAACGTCACGCCGTTGTAGTAACCGTGCTCGGCGAGCAGGCGGAAATTTTCCACGGCCTTCGGTGCGGCGCTGGGCAGCAGCTCGAGTTCGATCGTGCCCTTGTCGGTCTCGATCAACGCGTGCAGGCCGCCAGAACTCTTGGCACCGGCGGGAACCTTGGGGTTGCCGGGACCGGCGGCGGGTTTGCCGCAGCCGGCGACGAGCGCGAGGGCGAAGAACGAAAGGAGGAAGCGGCGGGCGGCACTGGCCGCAGGGCGAGCAGCAAGACGGCGAGGAATCATCCTCCCACTTGTTGCGACGCGAGAAAGCGAGTCAAGGGGCGCGCGACTCAAAAAATTTTCACGTAGGTCGCGCCAGCCGAATCGGAGAAGGTGAGGGTGTTGGCGGCGACGCCGGTGAGTTTCAGGCCGAGGGTGCGCTCGACGATGTCGTTCACGCGATAGACGCGCTCGTTCATCAACACGCGGCTTTCGTTGCCGGAGGAGCGGACGCCCGCGACCTTGATGGACTCGACGAACACGACCACCTGCTCATCGGGTTTCGCGAGCGCGCCGGGCGCGGCCGCGACGACGACGGGAGCCGACGTAAGAATCGCGGGCGTGATCGGGGTGACCGGCGCTGCGGGTTCCACGATGGAGGGAGGTGTGCCCGGCGTGGTGGCGGACGGCGATGCGAGGTCGAGCTTGGGCGCGACGACGGCCGGGGAGGGCGCTCCGGTTTCGCCGTGCTTGGCGGCGAGCGTCGTCGTCACAGGCGACGCCGGTTTTGCGGCGGGTTCCGATGTGCGGTTGACGAGATAAACCGTGACGACGACGGAGAGCACGACGAGCACGACGGCCCCGCTGCCGAGGAGGATCGTGGTGTTGGCGCTGTGGGCGCGGCCGCGTTTCGCGATGCGCGGGTTGGCACCCGTCGCCCCGGGTTCGGCGACGACCGTGGGTTCCTCGTGACGCACGCGTTGCGCTTTTTTGAGGGCATCGTTGATCAGGCTCATGGCGGCGAAGGATAAAAGTGGATCGAGGCTGCGCTGGGGGAAAAATCAGGCGGTGAGATTCGTCATGTCCTTCACCGCGCGGCGCACATCCCAATACCCGACCTCATCGGACTCGCGAATGAAGGCGGAGAGCATGGATTTGTCGCAAAGGTTGTTCACGATGCGTGGAATTCCGCCGCTCGCGCGATGCAGGGCGCGCAGCGCCCAGCGGGTGAAGCTCGGACGGCCGTTGCCGCCGGCGAGCGAGAGTCGGTGGTGCACGTAGTGCGCGACGTCGGTTGTGGTCAGCGGGTTCAGCTCGTAGTGGACCAGGATCCGCTGGCGGAGCTGGCGGAGCTCCTTGCGCGCGAGCACGTCCTTCAACTCCGGCTGGCCCATGAGGACGATTTGAAGAAGTTTCTGTTTATCGGTCTCAAGATTGGAGAGCAGCCGGATTTGCTCCAGCACCTCGAACGTCAGGTTCTGCGCCTCGTCGATGATGAGCACGATGTCGCGCCCCTGCTCGATGCGATCCATGAGCACGCGGTTCACCTGGGCGACGAGATCGTGCTGGGTGCGGGCGATCGCCGTCTCGCCGAGCTCGGTGAGAATTGCCTTCAGCATCTGCGTCTCGGTGATGCGGGGATTCAGAATCAGCGCGGTGTCGAAGCGGGCCGGGTCGAGTTCGTTGAGAAAGCGGCGGCAAAGGGTGGTCTTCCCGCAGCCGACCTCGCCGACGAGCACGATGAAACCTTTCCTCTCGTTCACGCCGTATTTTAGGTGCTGCAAAGCCTCCTGATGGGTTGGGCTCAGGTAGAGAAATCGTGGGTCGGGGGTGATGTTGAAAGGCATCTCCTTGAACCCGTAAAAACTCTGATACATGTGAGTAGTAACCGTGAGGGTCGTGGATCGCGAACGCACGCCTATAGCGGCGCGAAGAGCCGCCGGAGGCCGGTTTGAAATGTCCTTTACTCGCCGCGCGCCCTTTCCGTTGATCGCGGCACAAAAATCGCGATGCCACGCCGCCTCATTGTCCTGCTCTACTTCGTGCTCCTGACCGGCTGCGGCATTTGGGCGGGCGCGCTCCTGCTCGAGGCGCGGGCGGAATACGGCCAGTTGAAACAAATCCAGGCCGCGAGTGAGGCAAAGCTGGCGGCGGCTGAGACGCGGCTGCGCGAGCAGGAAATCATCCTCGAACGCCTGCGCACCGATCCGGCCTTCGTGGAAAAGACGTTCCGCGAGACCCTCGCCTACGGCAAACGGGAGGAAATGATCTTCCGCTTCGATTCCGTGCGCTGAGATCGCACCGCTCCTCCGCCCGACCACTTCATGGCCACGCATCCGCTGATCGAGAAATTTCAACGCGCCGGACAAGGCCAGGTTTTCGCCTTCCACGATCGCGGCTCGGCGGATGAGCAACGGCGGCTGCTGGAGGATGCCGCCGAAATCGATCTGGAGGAAGTGGCCCGGCTCACGCGCACGCTGCTCGCGAAAAATGCCGGTGGTGCCGTCGATCTTTCTGGCCTCGCGCCCGCGCCCTACGAGAAACATCCCGCGCACGGTGGTGACGCCGTGGCGTGGTCGGCCGCGAAGGCTGCGGGCGAAGTCGCGCTGCGCGCGGGTCGCGTCGCGGCATTTACCGTCGCGGGCGGTCAGGGGACGCGCCTCGGTTATGATGGCCCGAAGGGCACCTTCCCCGTCACACCGCTGAAGCAGAAGACGCTCTTTCAAGTCTTCGCGGAAAAAATTCTCGCCGCCGGCCGACGCTACGGCCGTCCCCTCCACTGGTTCATCATGACGAGCCACGCGAACCACGCCGCGACGGAGGCGTTTTTCGCCGGGCAAGATTTTTTCGGCCTCGATCGCGCACGCGTGCATTTTTTCCGGCAGGGTCGGATGCCGGCGGTGGATTTTTCCGGCAAGATTATCCTCGAGGCGAAATGCTCGCTCGCGCTCTCGCCCGACGGCCATGGCGGTTCCCTCCGCGCGCTCGAGCGCAGCGGCGCGCTCGATCTCATGGCGCGCGAGGGCATCGACACACTGAGTTACTTTCAGGTCGATAATCCCCTTGTGCGCTGTATCGACCCGGCCTTTATCGGCTGGCATGTCCTGCGCCGGTCGGAGCTGTCGAGCAAGATGGTGACGAAGGCCTACGCCGAGGAAAAGGTCGGCGTCTTCTGTGTGCAGCACGGCAAGGTCGTGGTCCTCGAATATTCCGATCTGCCGATGACGCTGCAGCGCGAGACGGATGCGGGCGGCCAGCTCCGCTACCTCGCGGGCAACATCGCGATTCACGTGCTCGACCGCGAATTCGTGCGGCGCATGGCCCGTGGCGGCGAGGGCGTGGCGCTGCCGTTTCACCGCGCCGACAAAAAAATCCCGACCGTGGATGCCGCGGGCGCGCTGGTGAAACCAGAGAAGGCCAACGGCGTGAAGTTCGAGTTGTTCGTCTTCGACGCGCTGCCGTTCGCGAAGCACCCGCTCGTCGTCGAGACGCTGCGCCGCGACGACTTCTCCCCGGTGAAAAATGCCGACGGCGTCGATTCGCCGCAAACCTGCCGCGACGATCAGTTGCGGCAATTCGCGCGGTGGCTCGACGCCAACGGCGCGGTAGTCCAGACCGACGCGAGCGGTTTGCCCTCCGCCGCGGTAGAAGTCTCACCACTCTTCGGTTACGACGAAGATTCGTTTGCCGAGGCTTGGAAATCCCGCACACCGAAACCCAGGGTTGAATCCGGCCTGTATTTGGAGTGAGTCACCCTTCCGCTCCGTCCTTCTCATCCATCAATGACGACTCTTGACCGCATCACCGCCGCCACAAAAGCCGGACACGTGCTGCCCAGCGCAGCCGAGAATCTCGCCGCGTTTCTCGGCGCGAAATTTCCCGCGTGGACGACGCAGAGCATCGACGAACTCGTCGCGCAGGGCGCGTGGGGCGAGCTGAACGACCGCTTCTATCGTTATCTCGAGTTCGGCACCGGCGGGATGCGCGGCCGGACGATTGGCGTGATCGCGACGCGCGCGGAGACGGGCACGGTGAACTCCAGCGGTTCGCCGGAGCACGCGGCCATCGGTAGCAACATGCTGAACGATTTCACGCTCATCCGCGCGGTGATCGGGCTGCACCGCTACACGGCGAAATTTCTCGCGCAGAAAAAAATTACGGTGAACCCGCGCCTCGTGATCGCGCACGATGTGCGGCACTTCGCGCGGCACTTTTCCGATCTCGCGGCGTCAACGTGGACGCAGCTCGGCGGCGAGGCGTTTGTTTTCGACGGGCCGCGGCCCACGCCGCAACTCAGTTACTCGGTGCGCTGGCTGAAGGCCCACGCCGGCATCGTGATCACGGCGAGCCACAATCCGCCGCACGACAATGGATTCAAAGCCTACTTCGACGACGGCGCGCAGGTCGTGCCGCCGCATGACAAGGGCATCGTCACCGAGGTGAACGCCGTGCCGCTCGCGGAGCTCGGAAAATTTCTCACCCCAAAACTCAATGGTGTGACGACCCTCGGTCGCGAGGCCGATGCCGCCTATCTCGCCGTTGCCGCCAAGGCTGTGCTCGATCCCTCTGTGTTTCGGAAGACGAAACTCCGCGTCGTATTCACCAACATTCACGGCACCGGTGCCGTGCATTCGCTGCCCTTGCTCAAGGAAGCCGGTTGCGACGTGATGCCGGTGCCGGAGCAGCTCGCCGGCGACGCGCGTTTTCCCACGGTGAAATCGCCCAATCCGGAAAACGCCGAGGCGCTCGCCCGCGCCGTGGCGCTGGCCGAACGCGAAGGCGCCGATGTCGTCCTCGCCACCGATCCCGATGCGGATCGGATGGGCTGCGGCGTCCGCAGCCGGGCCGGGAAAATGGAACTGCTCACGGGCAACCAAATCGGTGCGTTGCTCGCGGAATACCGTCTCACGAAATACAAGGAACTCGGCTGGATCCCGCGGGAAGGCTCACCGCGCGCGGCGATCGTGAAGACGTTTGTCACGACGCAGCTCCAGGACGCCATCGGGCGCGGGCACGGCGTAAAGGTGATCAACACGCTCACCGGCTTCAAATGGATCGCGGCCAAGATGCGCGGCTACGAAGACAAGCTGGTGCGCGCGATGGGTGCGGGCTTCGACTACGAAGCGACGCCGTTTGAGCAGCGCGCGAAGCTCCTCCAGCAGCACAGCACGTTCTACGTTTTCGGCACCGAGGAAAGCTACGGCTACCTGCCCAACGACTATCTCCGCGACAAAGACGGCAACTCGGCGTGCCTGATGTTTGCCGAGCTTTGCGCGTGGGTGAAGAGCCGCAGCCTCACCGTGCCCGAGTATCTCGACGAGATCTACCTCCGCTACGGATTCTATCTCGAAGGCGTGATCAACATCTACTACGAGGGCGCGAGCGGCAGCGCGAAGATTAAGAAGATCCTCGAAACGTATCGCACGAATCCGCCCTCGGCTTTCGGGGATGTGCGCGTCGCCCAATTCCAGGATTTCGGCCGCGAGAAAATCTTCGATGCCGACGGTGAGCAAATTCCGGCGCAGGATCTTTATCTCGTCACGCTCGCGAACGGCTGCTCGTTTGCCGCGCGCGGCAGCGGCACGGAGCCGAAGATGAAATTTTATCTCTTCGCCAACGAGAAGGTGGCGGGCGCCCCCGAACTCCCCGCCGTGAAAGCCCGCGTGCGCGCCACGCTCGACGCCCTGAGCAAGCTTATCGAGACCGACGCCCGGTCCCGCGCCGAAGCCTGACCGCGCTCAACGCAGCGTCAGCCCTCCGATTCCCAGCAGCACGGCGAGGAAGATCGCGCCGAAGATCAGGCCGAGCCGCCAGAAATCCCGGCGCGCGATGAAGCCGCTGCCGTAGTAAACCGGTGCCGGGCCGGTCGCGTAGGGCGTGATGACGCCCATCAGCCCGAGCGAGAACGCCAGCAGGAGCGCAAACGCCCGCACCGGCATATCCGGCACCGCCATGCCCGCCGCGAGCACCACCGGCAGCACGGCGGTGGTGTGCGCCGTCAGGCTCGCGAAGAGGTAATGGATCGCGAAAAACAGCGCGACCAACAGCGCCATCACCGCGAGCGGCGAATAGCCGGCCATCGCCGCGGCCATGCGCGTGCCGACCCAGCCGATGAAGCCAACGCGGTTCAGTCCGTCGGCCAACACGACGAGGGTGGCGAACCACGCGAGCACGTTCCACGCGGCCTTGTTCGCGAGAATTTCCTCCCAGCTTACGATTCGAAAAATCAACATCAGCGTGATCGCGGCGAGGGCGACCGTGGTGGCGTCGATGAAGCGCCCGCCGAAAATCCAACCGCCCAGTGCGAGCAGCGCCAGCGCGGCCATGGTGATTTCGGGTCGCGACACGCGTCCCAGCCTTGCCAGCTCCGCGCCCGCCCACGCTGGCACATCGGCACTTCGGCGCACTTTGGGCGGATAGAGCAGGTAGATGAGAGCGGGCAGGGCGAGAAACAGCGGGCCGCCGATCGGTAGAAAGCCGAAAAACCATTCCGCCCACGTCACCTCGACGCCGGTGCCCTTTTTGATCAGATCGAGCGCGAGCAGGTTGGGCGCGAGCGCGGTGACGAACATCGAGCTCGTCACGCACGTGGTCGCAAACGCCACCCACATCAGGTAGCTCCCGATCCGGCGCGCCGACTCGCCGGGATGCGAACCATAGAGCGGCGGAATGCTGCGCACGATGGGGAAAATCATGCCCGCGCTGCGGGCGGAGTTCGACGGGGTGAACGGTGCGATCGCCAAGTCCGAGAGCGCGATGGCATAGCCGAGCCCGAGCGTGCGGCCGCCGAGCTGGCGCACGAGCAGGAGCGCGACGCGCCGGCCGAGTCCGGTTTTCTCGTAGCCCATCGCGAAGACAAACGCCGCGAAGATCAGCCACACGGTGGTGTTGGAGAACCCCGCCAGTGCCCAGCGCGCCGATTCGGCCGGAAGATTGAAACCCGCCCCCGCCCGCTGCGCCGCCGTGAACGGCAGCCCGCTTACAGCGAGCACGACGATGCCCGCGAGCCCGCAGGCCGCGGCCGGCAGCGGCTCGGTGATCAGTGCGGCGATGACACCTGCGAACACGGCGAAATAGAGCCACGCGGACGGGGCGAGACCGGCCGGAGCCGGGCATACGGCGATGAGCGCGGTGAGCAGCAGGGGGAGACCGGCGCGCAGGAAGGGGTTCACGGGCCGCGAGCAAGAACGAGGTGGGTGCGTTTGCCGAGAATGTTTCCGGCCCAGAATCCATCCGAAAAACCCTGCCCGTTGGTCGCCGGGTAGCCGAAGTCGTGAGACTTTGGC
>JANXSC010000465.1 GCA_025352845.1 Opitutaceae bacterium | reverse complement strand
CGGTGGGCGTGCCGATCGCCACCTGCCAGTTGAGGGCGTTGAAAAACGAGAAGTAGATTCCGCCCCGGTAGGGGTAGAGCTCGGGATGATGGACCTTGGACGGAAAGATCATGAGGCGGCCGGGGGGCGCGGCCGTTTGATCGCGAGCTCGACCGCGACAACCGATACTTCCTCGGCTGATTCGTTGTAGATCACAATATCGTTCCAGCCGTCGCGGATCACCCCGCAGTCCAGGGTGTAGTTCCAGGCGCGGTGTTCCTCGACGTGCCGGGTGTAGGGGCCGGCGGGGAAGAGCAGGTCCTCGGTCTCCCGGCGCGCGAAAACGGGCAAGCCGCCGTTGACGCTCACCCCGCAGTCGCGGTTGGACTGGCCTCGCGACGTGATCAATTGGACCACGAATTCGAGCCCGGCCCCGGCGGGTTCGGCGCACAGGGGGATCCGCAGGGCGCGGCGGTGCTTGGGCGCGAGTCGCACGGGCAGCTGTTCCGGCACGTCCCAGATCTTGGTGGCGAGGAGCGAGACGGTGTTGAATGCGTAGTGCTTTTCGCGGCCGCGCAGGGCTGCGAGGCTGTCGAGCTGGCGCAGGGCCGCGTAATCGGCCTGCAGCCCCGGCACCCGCACCTGGTCGGTGACGAAAAAATTGAATTGTTCGAGCCCGTCGGCTCCGAGCACGAGCTTGCCCGCGGCGTTGGCGCGGAGCATCTCGGCGCTCGCGCTGAGGTAGCGGGTGCCGCGCACCCGCTGGGCCCCTTCCGCCTTCGGCTGGGCGTGAAAGGCGTTGTCCCCCGCCAACTGGACATCGGGCCCGGACGGGCGCTCGGTGAGCGCGGGGGCACGGGTCTCGAGCCAGTTGGGGGCATCCTCCATGCCGCCGTAGATCGTGATGTCCGGCCCGAGTTCGCGGCGCAGTGCGTCGAGCGGCATCTCCCAAGAAGTCTGCCAGAAATTACTGAACGTGCAGAAGTCGATGAGGCCGCGCCGCGCCAGTTCCTTCACGTCGAGGCCGATGCTGCGGAGGTAGGATAGGTTGGGGGAGCTGCGAATGCCCAGCGGATAGAAGGGTCGGCGAGCCTTGGTCAGGGCGCGCACGGCGGCGAACCAGTCGGTCATCTCGTCGACCTGCTTTTGGCTGGCGGGAGCCTCCAGGCAGACGGGATGGCGCAGCCAGTCCATTTCCAGACCCTCGTAATCGTAGGACTCCACGCCTTCGCGGATCATCTTGAACATGTAGTCGCGCACGGCGGGCCGGCCGTAGTTCAAACCCACCCACGCCGCCTGCGTGCTGCCTTGGGCGTCGGGCACGCGGCCGGAGAGGCGGTTCTGCGGATCGCGGAAAAGTCGGCAGTTCACCGGGCTTTCCGGCGCGCGGGAGAAGTGCGTCGGGTTCATCCGATAGCTGAGCCACGGGCTGACCCCGCGCGCCCGGCACACCCGCGCGCATTCGGCGAGCCAGTCGACGCCGGCTTCGGCGAGGTCCAGGTAGAGGTCCAGCCTCTCCACGAGGTTCTTCGAATATTTCTCGACCAGCGCCGGCGTCATGCCGGCCAGCCCGGTCCCGACTGAGCGCGCGAACGCGAGGTCGCCGCGCTGGTAGCCGGCGAGCAGGTATTCCAGTCTCTGGGACGGATACCACGCCACCTGGGTGTTCGGATTCACGAGCAGCGTGTCGATGCCGCTGTCCGCGATGGTGCCGAGGTAGCGCTCGATGGCTCCGGCGCCGTAAGGCCCGCCCCCGGGCTGCCACAGCTCGGGATTGTAGAAGAGGAAGTTGCAGTCGCCGTTGAAGAGGTTGCGGTGCGCGGCCAGGTTGCGCGGTCCGCCGGCGACCGACTCGGCGGCACCGAGCGGCGGCTGCATCTGCCGCGCTAGGGCCAGTGCTGCGCCGGCGATGGCGCCGGTGCCGAGGAAACTGCGTCGCGTCAGCGGAAGGAGTTGGCTGCCGGCTGGACTCGTGCTGGCGTATTCTGGGCTCATGGTGAGCCCACGACTTTAAACTTACTCAGGGCGCTGCCCTCCGGACCATGGCGCGGCAAGATCTCGCGTTCGGCGGGCAGTCGGCCGGTCACGAGCCAGTTGTCCCCGGTCTCCGCGAGGTAGATCGAGCCGTCGCGGCCCACGGCGATGCCATGCGGATAATGTAGGACGCCGGGCAGGGTCCAGACATCCAGCGTGCGGCCGGTGCGGTCGAAGCGGATGACCGCGTTGTCGATGCCACCGGAGCCGTAAATGAAGCCGTCCGGGGCGGCATACAGTCCGTCCACGGAATGCAGGTCGGGCCAGGTGGCGACATGACTGCCGTCAGTCCGGAAAACTTGGATGCGGTCGTTTTCGCGGTCGGTCATGTAGAGCAGGCCGTCTGGGCCGACTGTGATCACGTGGGGAGTATGGAATTCGCCGTCCGCCGTGCCGCGGCGGCCCCAGTGGAAGAGGAAGCGTCCGTCCACCGAGAACTTCGCGATGCGCGAGTTGCCGTAGCCGTCCGTGATGAAGAATTCCCCGCTGGGCATCACGCAGACGTGCGTGGGCTGGAAGAAGTGGCGGTCGTCGCAGCCGGACACTCCGTCGACCCCCAGCGTGAGCAGCAGGCTGCCCTTGGGGGAGAATTTCATCACGAGGTGCCGGCTCACGTCGGTGATCCAGATGTTGTCCCACGGGTCGACGTGCAGGCCGTGCAGCCAGATGCGCTCGGCGATGGGAATCGGGACCGGCCCGCGCAGGTCGTAGGCCATCTTCTTCTGGTGGTGTTCCGCGCCGATCGCGGCATCGAGTGTGCCGTCGGGGTGGAGGCGGAGCAGAGGGTGGTTGCCCCGGTGGGCGACGTAGAGGCGGCCACACGAGTCGAGGGCGACCCCGACCACGCGGTCGAGCGTAATGCCGGGCAGCTGCGCCCAG
This sequence comes from Opitutaceae bacterium, assembly GCA_025352845.1. Taxonomy (GTDB): domain Bacteria; phylum Verrucomicrobiota; class Verrucomicrobiia; order Opitutales; family Opitutaceae; genus ER46. Next base: position 5,893 of record JANXSC010000465.1, on the reverse strand, counting down.
CCCGGTTGCGGCTGCAGCCGGGTCGGTGCGGTCTGGGTAAAGGGCAGGGCGCGGAGCGGGAACATGGCGGGAAAGGTTGCGGGCTGGTCAGGCGAGGCGGGTGAAGCCGCGCAGGCCGCGGGCCACACCGGATTCCTCCGCCAAGGTCCCGCGCTCGATGATCGTGGCGATCTCGCCCATCGTCTCGTCGGCCGCGCTCAGCATGGACGCGATCCTCGCGTCGTCATGCGCGAGCATGATGTAATAATAGGTGGCGACGAGGAAGCCGCGCTCCCGCATTTTGCGCACATAAAGCGTCTGCGCCAATGGCGCGTCGGCGCCGAGATCGAAGACCATCGTAGGCGTCGCCGGCATGCCGCCCACCACGAGCCGGCAGGCCGGGTGGCGGGTGGCGAGACTGCGGAGAGAGTTTTGCAGCTTTTCGCCGCGGTCCCAGATAATCTTTTGCACGCCCAAGCGCTCGACCTTTTCGAGCACGGCGAGCGCGGCGGCCGGGCCAACCCCGTCCGTCCAATAGCTGGACGAGATGAAGCTGCCATCGGCGGCCTGCATGATGGGCTCGCGACCCACCACGGCGCCGAAGGGGAAGCCGTTGCTCATCGCCTTGGCGTAGACGACCACGTCGGGTTCCACGCCGAGGCGCGTGAGCGCGCCAGGGTGACCATAGCGCAGGCCGCTCGTCACTTCGTCGACGATGAACACGCCGCCGGCCGCGCGGCAGCGGGCGGCGACCTTGGCGACGAAACCATCCTGGGGCAGCTGCGAGCGCATGGGCTCCATGACCACGCAGGCCAGGTTGTCGCCCAGTTGGGCGAGCGCCGTTTCGAAGGAGGCCAAGTCGTTATATTTAAACGGCACGGCCGTGCCTTTCAGTTCGCGCGGCACGCCCTTCGGCTGGAGGCCGGGCAGGAGGTGGCCGTTGAGCGCATCGGTCTCGCCGAGGTTGGCCGCGAGATACCAGTCGTGCCAGCCGTGGTAGCCGCAGAAGGCGACGCCGCTGCGGCCGGTGGCGGCGCGGGCGATGCGGACGCTCATCGTCATCGCGTCACCGCCGCCGCGCGCATAGCGGACCTTGCCGGCCCACGGGTGCAGGGCGAGCAGCTTGTCGGCGAGCTCGACCTCCTGCGGGCTGACGAGGGAGCAATAGGTGCCGAGGGAGAGGCGGCGCGTCACCGCCGCGGTGATATCGGGGTCCGCGTAGCCGAGGAGGATCGCGCCGACGCCGCCGGCGCAGTCCACGTAGCGGCGGTCGTTCAGGTCCCATACGTCGCTGCCGTGGCAGCGGGAGAAATAGGCGGGCCAGGTCTTGGCATCAAACATCTCGGCGCGTTTAGAGAGGAGGCCGGTGCCGCCGGAGATGACGGTGCGGGCGTGCTGCCAGAGCTCGGGACCGGTCTGCGGGGCGGGAGCCGGCGCCTCGCCAAGATGGGGCGCGAGCAGCCGCTTGGCGTTTGCGCAGAAGATATCGTTGAGATCGCCCTGGGTCAGGCCGGTGTCCTCGCACGCCTCGCGGAGGCACATGAGCGATTCAATGCCGACGAGCGTCATGTCGCTCTTGGTCGGAGCGGTGTAGTCGTTGCGGAGCAACTCGGGATGGAGCCAAAAAAAGAGATCGCCCGTGCTGATGCAGCGCCCGCGCACCTCGCAAACGGCGAAATCGGAGCCCCACAGGACACGCCGGGGTCCGAGGACCTTGAGGGCGGCGCGGAAGGCCTCGGACTCGCAGACCGCCGAGGTGTCGACGACCACGTTGTCGAGGTCGGCCATGGTGTTGAGGCCGCGGCGGGCGTTGCGGTAATTGAAGCTGCGTGCGATGTGCGCCAAGATCAGGCGCATGTTCGGGTAGGCCCGGCAGAGGCGACGCACCTCCTGCTGGTTGGACGGGTCCTCGATGGCGCCGTCGCGCACGATGTGCAGGAGAAGGACGCCGCGCACCTCGTGGAGGATCTCCCACATCCAATCCGGAGCATATTCCGCAAGGTGGGCGTTCATGGTGTCGGGGCGGCTCGCGTAGCAGTGGTAGACCTTGATGCCGCAGAAGCGGCCGCTGCGCAGAGCGGCGGCGACCATCGCGGGATCATCGGCGGCGGAAACAAGCATGAGTCCGCGGCTGAGAGGCGTGCCGTGGATCTTCACTTCGTCGGCGAGCCAGGCGTTGAGGGCGGGGCGGTCGGCCGTCTTGTGCGGCATACCGAAGTAGAGCCCGTGCAGGGTCTGCACCGGCATGTAGCGTTGGAGCGCGGCGCGATGCTCGCGGCAGCCCTGCAGGGGATGCTCGGCCAGGGTGGCCCAGGTGCCGGGGGCGAAATGTTCGGCGTTATAGGGGTGGGCGTGGATGTCGTAAACTTCGCCCGGTAGGAAGCCGGACAGCCGCTGAGCGGCGATCTGTTGGTCACGGGGGGTAAGGGCGGTGACGAATTTCATATTTCGGAGGTGGGGAGAGGGCGGGGTTTGATCGCCCAGAGGAGAATGGCGCAGATGAGCAGCCCGAGGGCGCCGAAGTTGAACATGGTGGTGATGTTGATGTGCGCGTCGCGCACCACGCCACCGACATAGATGGAAGCGCCGCCGACTAACACGGCGAACATGTTGAGCACGCCCATGCCGGTCGCGAGGTAGCGCCGGTCGATGATCTGGCAGAGCAGTGGCACCATGCTGGCATCGGGGAACGGACGGGTGAAGCCGTAGATCACCATGCCGAGCAGCACGAGCGGGAGGACGCCGGAGTTACCCACGAGCAAGACGCCCGGGATGGCCACGAGGACACCGATCACGCCGACATAGATCCGGCCGCGCGGGTTCACCTTCGTCCAACGGTCGGCGAAGTAGCCGCCCGCGACCATGCCGATGAGGCTGGCGGAATAGATGTAGCCCAAGGCGGTGAGCCCGGCGCGGCCTTGGCTCATGTGGAATTGTTCCTGCAGGTAGGCCGGCAGCCACCCCGAGAACGACCAGCTGGCGACGCCGAGCAGACCCCAGAAGATGAGCGCCAGTATGTAAGCCCGCCGGCTGAAGATACTGACCATGGCCTCGCCGAGCTTGAGCACGGGGATGGCCGGGGCGGGCTCGCCGGGGGCTGCGGTTTCCTTGGGCCGGTCCTTCAGGAGAAAAAGCAGGACACCGGAGTAGATGATGCCAATCATGCCGAAGAGTTGGAAGACGAAGGTCCATTCGTGGCGGTCGGCGATCCAGCCGCCGAGGCCGCCGAGGCCGGAGCCGACCATGACGCCGCTGAGGTGGATGCCGTTGGCGAGCGAGCGAGTGTTATTGCGGTGGTAGTCCATCAGCAGGGCGCCGGCGGCGGGAAAATAGCAGGCCTCGCTGATGCCCATGAGGCCGCGGTAGAACAGCAGCTCGCCGTAACTAGTCGCGTGCGCCGTGAGCCATGTGGTCGCCGACCAAGCGAAGAGCGAGAAGACGATGATACGGCTGCGGTTGAACTTGTCGGCGATGAATCCTCCGAGGGGACTCAGCAGGCCGTAGGCGACCAAAAAGACCGTCGTCAACAGCCCGAACTGGGCATCGGTCATCGGGATGGCCTCCTTGATCGAAGAGCGCATCGTGATGAGGATCATCCGGTCCAGGTAGTTCAGGAACGCGACGAACCACAGCAGTCCCACCATCAGCCACGCCCGGCGCATGAGGTTGTCGGCGAAAAGGGTCATGTGAATACCGGGGTTAGCGTTCGGCTGGGACGGTGGGGCGGATGGAGAAGAGCAGGGCCGCGCAGACCAGCATGCTCGCGGCGGCGAATTGGAAGACATGGCTTACGTCGACCTGCGCGTCGCGGAGGACGCCGCCGGCGTAGATCGTCAGGCCGCCGATGACGCAGGAGAAAAGGTTCAGCACGCCATAGCCGGTGGCGCGGTAGCGCGAGTCCGTCACCGTGCAGAGGATCGGCATCATGTTCGAGTCGGAGAACGCCTTCGCGAGTCCGAAGCAGATGAGGCCGAGGATGGCGAGGGGCAGCCAGTCGATGCTTGAGGCAAGGAGGATGCCGGGGGCGGCTGCGAGGACGCCGATCAGTGGGACGTAGATTCGGGCGCGTTCGTTGACCTTGCTCCAGCGGTCGGCCCACCAGCCGCCCAAGAGGACGCCGACGAGCGCGGCGGCCTGAAGGTAGCCCGTGGCGGACATGCCGGCGGTGCTTTGCGAGAGATTGAAATGCTCGTTGAGGTAGGTCGGCATCCAGCCGACCACCGCCCACCCGGCGAGCCCTAGCAGGCCCCAGTAGGCGAGGGCGAAAATGAAGGCACGCTGGGAGAAGAGGCTGCGCAGCGCCGCGAGCAGGTTGACAGGGGGGGGCGCCGCCGGGACGGGCTGGCCGGCCGCGACTGGGTGAGCCGGGCGGTCCCGCAGCAGCAGGGCGACGATGATCGTGTAGACGATGCCGACGCCGCCGAAGATCGTGAAAGCGTGGCTCCAGCCGTGGTGCTCGGCGATCCAGCCACCAAGGCCACCCAGACCGGAGCCGACCATGATGCCGCTCATGTGGACACCCGTGGCGAGCGAGCGCGTGGTGCCGCGGTGGTAGTCTGCGATCAGAGCGAGGGCCGCGGGAATGTAGCACGCCTCGCTTACGCCCATCAGCGCCCGCGTGATGAGCAGCTCGTTGAAAGTCGTGGCATGCGCCGTGAACCACGTGATCACCGACCACGCGAACAGGCTGATGAGGATGACGCGGGAACGGTTGAAACGGTCGGCGAGAAACCCGGCGAAGGGGCTCAGCACGCCGTAGATCCACAGAAAGACCGAGGTGAGGAGCCCGAACTGGGCGTCGGTCATCGGGATCGCCTCCACCAGCGAGCCGCGCATGGTGGTGACGATGACCCGGTCGAGATAGTTGAGGAGGCCGACTGCCCAAAGTAGGCCGACGACCAGCCACGCGCGGGCTGGTAGTTTGGAATCGAGGACCATGAGGTGGTTGTGGGGGGCGGTTATTGCGTGCGTCCACGGGCCTCGACCGTCCAACGGCCGGTGATCGTGGTCCCCTCGGTGACGGTTACTTCATTCGTGAGATTGATGACGGTGCAGATATGGGCCGGCACGAACGCGACGCGGTCGCCGACGCGCAGCGCGTCCACGTCCGCCCCGCTCACATAGCCATGCTCCTCGTTTACGCGCATGACGTTCAGGTCGCGGCCGTCCGCGGTGGCGCCGAAGACGTTGTCCGGGGTGCGGTCAGAGGAAAAGGTCTTGGAGCCGGCGTCGATCAGGGCCAGGCCCGGCTCGGGCCGGTCCACCACGGTCGCGAGCACGTGCACGGCGACATCCTGTGGCGCCATCACGCCGGTGGTCCGGCAGAGCGAAAGGTCGCCGAACATGTAAGAGCCCGGGCGCACGGCCTGGACGCGTCCGCGGCTGATCTGCGTGGCCAGCCGCGCGGTGACGCTGCAGCCGGGCCAGATCGCAAGTGCGGGGTCGATGGCGAGGCGGACGCGGTGCAGGCGCTCGATCATCGTCTCCAAGGCGGCCGGCACCTGGTCCCGCGGGATGCCGTAGAAATGCCCCTCGTGGCAATAGAGGCCCTTCAGTTCCAGATGCGGGTGGCGCGCGAGGCGGGCTGCGAGGCGCCCGGCGGCTTCGTCGGATCGCACGCCCTCTCGGCCGAGGCCGGTGTCGACCGCGAGCATGACGCCGAGCCGGCGGCCCGTAGCGGCGGCCAGGTCGGCGAGGGCGTCGAAATGCGCGTCGCTGGTGAGCGCCACGCGCAGGTCGGTGAGGCGCTCAGCGAGCGCGGCCAGACGCGGGGCCAGACCGCGGCCGACCAGCGAGTTCGCGATGAAGATCTCCTGCACGCCCGAGGGCAGCATCGCCTCGGCCTCGCCCACCTTCGCGCACGTGAGGCCCCTGGCACCGGCGGCCAGCTGCTGGCGGGCGACCTCGACCATCT
>JANXSC010000433.1 GCA_025352845.1 Opitutaceae bacterium | reverse complement strand
GTTCCCCGCGAGGCGGGGCTTCGGCGCGCTCTGGCTTTCATTTTTCGACGCAGAGTGCGGGTCGGAGACCCGCACTTCCTCAAGCCAGCGCAGCCAGCACAGAATCGCGGCGAGGAAAAAAACCGCGGACTGCGTGTTCTTGAGTTCGCAGATCCACGCGACGGACTCGACCTGCACCGATGCAGCGCCCAAAGCGCTGCGCCGAGCCACGCGCCGGGGACGCGAAGTTGCACGAGAACGCGCCACAACAGCAGCGCGGCGAGCGCATGGCACGCGAGCGTCACGACGTGATAGCCGAGCGGGTTCAGGCCCCAGAGTGCGTGCTGCGCCCAAAAATTTGTGAGGACCAGCGGAAAATAATTCGCGCGCGCCGTCGTCCAGATTTCCTTCAACCCGAGCGGCCCGATAATCGTCGGGTTGGCGGTGATGTGGAGGTCGTCGTCCCAGAGGAAGTCGCCGCGTAGCGCGCCACAGTAGGCGGCGACGATCGCGACGATGAGCACGGCGGCGGCGGCGAGCGTGCGGGGACGGGACATGCGATGAATGCTTTCGCGCGGCGACCCGGCGTAAAGACAAACTGAAGTCAGAATTTCCCGATTGCGCAGCCCGCCGCGGGAGAGGCAGGACATCGGGATGCACGGGGCCAAACATCCCTGCTCTCCCCGAGCAGGGCTACACCGGCAAGGCGCGCCGGGGTCAACGTTCTCCATCCGGTGGCCCAACAAAAAGCGCCAGCCCGCGGGCTGGCGCTCGAAATCAGATCACGCCGGCTGCTGCATTTAGAAGCGGCCCCGGAATCCGAAGATCCAGTTGTCGCCGTATTCCTCCATAGAACGGAGGTATTTGCCCTTGCCCTTCGCCGAACCCGGAGCCGTCTCGTAGTAGAGGTCCTTTTGGTTTGTCGGATTCCGAGTCTGGACGAACAGTGTCACGTAATTCGAGAGGCGCCACGTGAGGGAACCGTCCCATTTCGTCATTGCTCCCCAGTAACGGAAGGTGCCGTCGGTGTTGTTGAATGCGTTCGGGCGGTCGTCCACCCAGATGAAACTGAGGTTACTGCCGAAACGCCCGTAGTTGTAGCCGAAACGCCCGGTCCAGCGCTGTGGCGCCAGATTGCCACGATATGCGTTGGCGTAGGAACGGGTGTAGGTGGCGCCGACATTGATGCCGCGCAGGTATTCGCTCGGGAGGAAGCCGAGGGTCTGCTGGTAGTTCAGCTCCAGGTTTTTGAAACGCACGAGGCCCGGAGTATTCGACCGCACGTTGAACGTGTAGTCGGCGAACAGGGGATCGGTCTCGCCAAATTGCTGGGCGGTGTAGGTGAAGGTTTGAATGAAATTTTTTGTCTCCACCATGTTGATCTGGGCCGACAACTGGCCGTTCGATCGGCCGCCGAAATAGTAGGCGAGCCGGGTCTGGTAGGACTTCAGATATTCGGGCAGGAGGTTGGCGTTGGGCGTCGTCACCGTGCCGCCCGTGCCGCTGTCGTTGTTGGGGGAGATCACACGCAGGCCCGTGACGTCGTCAACGCCGGGACGAAGAATGCCTTTGTTCACGCCCAACTGCCATTCGAGATTGGGGGTGATCTGATACTTCGCCACAAAGGAGGGGAACAGATTGGTGTAGGCACCCCGGCGGGTCGCGAACGGTTTCGTCTCGAACATGGTGCGCATGCCTTCCACGGTGAGCGGCCGGCCGGCGTTGGTGCCGATCGGGTTGAGCGGAACGCCGAGGGCGAGGAGCTGCGACCGGGTGAGCGGGTCGCGCTCCCGGTATTTGCCGAGGGTCTGCTCAAGGCGGGCGCCAAAGCGCACGACGAGCTTGGATGTCAGGCGGGTGTCGGCCTGCCAGTAGCCGGCGTTGATGGTCTGGACGAAACGGCGTGGGTTGGCGTAGTGATCCTGATAATAGTTCTCCGGCGTCGCCGTATTGACGAAGAGCTCGGGATGGGAGTGGAACAGGTTGGCGATTTCGGAGCGACTCACGCGGGGCGGGGTCTGCTCCTGACCGTTGAGGCCGATGAAATGCATGGAGTTGGTCGTGCCGCCGTCGAACGGGATCGGCGCGATAAACTGCGGGCCGACGTTCGCCCAATTGCCCAACCGCACGGGCACGCCATTCACCGTGGCCAGTCTATTCGCACCCGTCAGGGGATTCACGTCGACGGTGTTGCCACCCGGTCCGATATATTGCCATATATCCAAATCGGAATCGGTGCGGTTGTAGCGGTTCTCCGCGTCCCACTTGACGCCAAATTTGGTGACGGTGGGGAATTTCTCGAGCCACGGCACGATCCATTTCGCGTTCACGACGCCGCTCCACTTGGTCGTGAACCACGTGCGGTTGTCGTTGGTGATGCGGGTGCCGCCGGCGCGACTGTCGGTGTTGGAGAAGTTGCGCAGGTCGGTCCAATCCGGGCCGGACGTCTGGCGGGCGACCCATTCCCAAGACTGGACGTTGGGCCGGGTGAGGATGAAGCCCGCGGGGACGGACCCGCCCTCGTTATTGCTGAAGCCGCGCTCGATGGACTCGTAGTTGTTCTGCGAGCGGGACCAAGCGAGGAAACCGTCCACCGTCCAGCCCCCAACCTTGTATTCGAAGCGCTGGCCGTATTGCCGGGAGTAGTTGAGTTTGGCGGAGGAGCCGCCGCCGTTCCCAAGGGAGGCGACGCCGTTGTTGAGCACCGTGCCGTTGACGATACCCGTAGGCTGAGTCGTATCGCGCGGCGCGATGATAGTGAGCAGGCCGTCGCCGCCGACACTCCCGCGGCCGTTGAGCGCGTTCTGGTTGTCGTTGGCGGCTGTGAAGTCGAAGCTACGGTTCCAAAAATGCCCCTCGAAATAACTGTAGGCGAGGTTGGTGGAGAGGGTCAGGTGCGGCGTCGCCTTCCAATCGGTGGTGAGGAGGAGCGCGTCCTTGAGGATGAACTTCGGGCCGTCGCCGAAGCTGACCGCGCGGGCGACCAGCGGGCGGGTGTCAAGGCCGCGGTCGAGGCCGGCCGGGAGCGCAGCGGTTTCTTTCCCCCGGTTGTAGGTTATGGTCTCGGAGTTCTGCTCCGTGTAGGACGCGCCGTGACTGGCGCTAAGGAGGATGCCGAAGCGCTGGTTGAAAAACGACTCCGCGTAATCGGCCGACCAGTTTGGGAGCCACTTGTAGGAGCGGTAGTTTTCGCGACCATCCTGGATGCCGGGCTGCTTGCGGAGGGAAAACTCCTCGCCGTTCATGTTGATGCTATAGCTGTAGCTAAAGGCACGGCCCTTCCGGTCGAAAGCTCGCTTCGTCTTCATGTTGATGCCGCCCGCAACTTGGTCGGCGTCATTCTCGGGGCTGGACGTCCGGTTGATCTCGATGGACTCGACGCTCGTGATGGAAAATCCCTCGAAGCTGGTCCCTCGTGAGGCGGCGCCACCGCCGCGGTTGGCGTCGGCGCTGGCCGTGCGCATGCCATCCATGGAGACGCCGGTGTATTGGATGTCCATTCCGCCGAGGCGGGGGCCGCGCGGCTCGGACTCGACGTATTCGAGATCGACGCCGGGAAGATATTTGAGGAATTCACCGACATTGCCGTCCATCACCTGACCGAAGATGTCGGACGAGACCGACGTGATGATGTTCATGTCCTTTCGCTGGGCGGCGATGGCCTTCGAATTGCCTTCGCGCGCACTGGAGACGTTGAAAGCGTCCAGCTTGACCACGCCGTCTTTCCCCGTCGTCGGACCGGCCGAGGTGCTGGTGAGATTAATTTCTCGCACCGCCGTCTGGCCGGCTCCGACCGTGAAAGACTCCTTCGCCTCATTGTAGCCGCTATAACTCACCGTGATTGTCGCGGTGCCAGCTGGGACGCCGAGCAGCTGGAACGAACCGTCTTGGGCCGAATAGACCACTTGGTTGCTACCCTCGAGGCGGACTTCGGCGTTATTGACGTATTCCTTCGTGGCAGGGTTAAAAACGCGGCCTTGGACGGAGCCGGTCGCGCTCGTTTGCGCATGAATTGAGAGCAGAGTCGCGAGCCAGCCGAGGGCGAGGGCGACGAATCGTAGACAGTTTTGGGAACGGGTTGGAGCGGGTTTCATGGTGTGACGCTGACGAGGCCTAGAGGTAATCAGCCGGAGAGGTTCTAACGGTTAACATCCTCAAAGTAGTCCGAGGACTGGAGCGAAGATTTGACGGGACAGGCAGCCCGTCAACTTCGTTATCCAATAACCAACGGCGAGAGTAGTAACTAATCGCAAACACTCAGCCCGCGGCACCGCCTATGCACTTCGCTCGCAGCCAAGCCGACCGGGGGCAGTCCACTCTCGGCCCCTTTGTTTATGCAGCGGACCGGAGCGGTCTCCGCCGCGTTCAGAAAGTCCCGCGCACGCCGAAGACCCAGTTTGCCCCGTATTCCTGCAGGCGGCGCAGCGCGGTGTCGCGGCCTTCGACCGAGGTCGTCGGCGAGGCATACCAGAGGATGGGCACATTGGTAATGTTGCGGCCCTGCACGTAAAGTGACAGCCGGTTGTTCAGCCGCCAGCCGAGCGTCGTGTCGAACTGCGTGAGCTTGCCTTTATAGAGGCCGTAGGCGCCGTCGGGAGAAGCATCGCGAAACACCATGCCGAGCGTGGCGCTGAACTTCCGGTAAGAGTAACCGAGCCGCGACGTGAGCCGATGCGGCGAGAGGTTGTTGCGGCGCTGGCTGGCATACGAACGCGTGTAGGCGACGTTGACGTTGATGCCGCGCAGTTTTTCGGACGGCAGGAAGCCGAGCGTCTGGTTGTAGGCGATCTCCATGTTGCGAAAGCGGCGCTGCTCGGCGCTGTTTCGCGTCGTGCGAAACGTGAAGTTGGAAAAATCCGGATCGTCCGTGCCGAACTCAGAGGCCGAGAAATCGAACGTTTCCCGCAGATTTCGGATTTCATTTTGCGACACCGCCAGCGAGAGCTGGCCGGGCGACCGGCCGCCGAAATAATAGGCAAGCCGTGCCTGCGAATTTTTGGAATACTCGGGCTCGAGCTTCGCGTTCGGCGCCGACACCCGCTGGTTCACTTCATCGACGGTCCACAACCCCGTGAGGTTGTCGATCGGCGGGCGGGAGATCGCTTTGTTAAACCCGGCCTGGAACTCGAAGTCCGGGCGAATCTGATATTTCACGAGCATCGACGGGAAAATATTACGGTATTCCGACGAGCGCGTCACGCGCGGCTGGCTCATGAACTGGTAGATCATGCCGGGGAGCGTCACGGCGCGACCGCCGTTCGTGCCCGGGGCGTTGACAGTGTAGCCGGCGGCCAGCACCTGCGCGCGCAGCAGCGGATCGAATTCCCGGAAGTCGTTCCGAGTTTCCTCCATCCGCACGCCGAAGCGGAGCTGGAGCTTCGACGTGACGCGCACATCCGCCTGCGAAAAACTTGCCTTGATCGTCTGGCGGAAATCGCGCCGGTTGGCGACGTAGGTGGTGTAGAAATCCTCCGGCGTGCCGGTATGCACGAATTGTTCGGGATGCGCATAGAAAAGATTGGCCACCAGATTGCGGTTCACACGCGGCGGCATGCCCTGGACGCCGCCGAGATTGTAGAGCGTGAGCCCGTTCGTCGTGCCCATGTCGAACGGATGCGGCGAGATGTATTCGGGGCCGACGTTGGCCCAGTTGCCAGTCTGGACCACGCCGTTGACCGTGGCGATGCGGTTGGCCCCGGTCGACGGATTGACGTCCATCGTGTTGCCGCCCGGCCCGACGTAGGACCAGATGTTCCAGTTGGTGTGGTTGTTGTTGTTGCGGTTCTCTTCGGCCCACTTGCCGCCGAACTTCAGCACGGTGGGCAGTAACTGGAACGGCAGCGTCCAGCGGGCGTTGAGCTGGCCGGTCCAGATTTCGGTGATCCAATACGGATCGCTGTTGTTGACACGCGTGCCGCCGGCGCGGGTGTCGGTGTTGACGAAGTTGCGCAGGTCATACCAGTCCGGGCCGGAGGTCTGGCGGATTTTCCACTCCCACGAGCCGGGGCCGGGGCGCGTGGCCACCCAATCGCTGGGCACCCCGCCGCCCTCGCTGTTGAGGTAGCCGCGCTCCAGCGAGTCGAAATTATTGGCCGCCTGCGAATAGCCAGCGGCGCCGTCGATGATCCACGCGCCGGTCTTGTATTCGAATTTCGGCACGAGCGTGCGCGTGTAGGTGATCTCGGTCGAGGAGCCGCCGCCGTTGTTGAGCGTGGGCACGGTGTTGTTGAGCGCGGCGTTGGTGTTCGTCGTCACGCGGCGGGTCGCCACCGTCAGCAGGCCGTCCCCGAGGATGGACGAGCGGCCGTTGACGGCGTTGGCGTTGTCGTTCGCCGCGACGAAGGTGAAGTTGCGGTTGTGAAACTCGCCGCCGGCGTAGGAATAGATCGCGTTGAGCGAGAGCACGAGGTTCCGCGTGGCCTTGAAGTCGGCGGTCAGCAGCAGCGATTGTTTCGCCATGAATTTCGGCCCGTCCTTGAAATCGATCTGCCGGATCACCATCGGCCGCGGGTCGGCGGCGATGGGGTTGCGGTTGTAGCCGACGTTGATGTCATACTGCTCGGTGTAGGAGTTGGCGCTGCTCACGCTGAGGAGCACGCCGAGGCGCTGGTTGAAAAACGACTCGGCGTATTCGAGCGAGAGGTTGGGCCGCCACTTCAGGTGCTTCGAGTCGCTCGGCCCCTGCGTCGCGCTGATCGTGAATTCCTCGGCGTTGAAATTGATGCCGGCGGTGTAGCTGAAGACGCGGCCCTTTCGCTCAAATGCCCGCTTCGTCTTCATGTTAATCGTTCCGGCCGGTGAGTCGGCGTCCGAATCCGCGCTCGTGGTGCGGCTGATCTCGATCGAATCGACCGCGGTGATCGCGAAACCCTCGAAACTCGTCGCGCGCGAGTTCTCGCCGCCGCCGCGCACCGAGTCGGCGCTCGCGATTCTCATGCCGTCGAACGCCACGCCCACATACTGCGAGTCCATGCCGCCAAGCCGCGGCCCGCGCGCGAGCGACTCGACGTAGTCGAGGTCCACGCCGGGGAGATATTTTAGGAACTCGCCCACGTTGCCGTCGGCCACGTCGCCGAAGATGTCGGACGAGACGGAGGTGCTGATGTCCATGTTGCGCCGCTGCGCCATGATCGCCTTGGCGTTGCCCTCGCGCTCCGACGAGACGGTGAAGGCCTGCAACTGCACCGTGCCATCCTTGTTCATGGCGGGAGCGTTCGCCGCGGTGCTGATGAGATTGATCTCGCGCACGGCGGTCTTGCCCGCGCTGACGGAAAATGACTCCCGCACCGTATTGTAGCCGGTGAACGTCACCGCGATCGCGGCGGAGCCGGCCGCGACACCTGAAAACTGAAAAGTGCCGTCGCTCTCCGTGTAGGTGACTTGATTGGTGCCCTCAAGCCGCACCTCGGCGTTGCCGACGTATTCCTTGCTGGCGGGATTGAACACGCGGCCCTGAATAACGCCCGTCGCCGCGGGTTGCGCGTGCGCCGCGAGCAGGAGAGTCACCCAGCCCAAGATAAGCGCGAGCGATTTTGGGCAGCGAACAAACGGAAACGGGGAGTTCATGGGGCGGGTTGGGCGGGAAACGAACGGCAGGCGCAGCGGGGTTGAATGGCGGCTCGTCGCGATGGCCAGGACCGCGACCGAGCAGCCACCGACGTTGAGGAAAATACGGGCCTCGGCAATTGATTTGGTGGCGCGAAAGTAGAAAACTCCCCTCACCCCGCGCCAACATGAACCCCATCGTCCTCACCACCCGCGAAGGCGCGACGACCACCGCGACCCTGAATCGTCCCGACGAACGCAACGCCCTCAATGCCGCCCTCCTTGAGCAAATCGCCGCCGCCCTCGCCACCGCCGAGCGCGATCCCACGCAGCGCATTTTTGTCCTCCGCGGCGCGGGCCGGCTCTTCTGTTCCGGCCTCGATCTCGCCGAGGCGGCGCAACCGGGGCGCGCCGAAATCTCCGCGACGCTCATGGCCGCCGTGCTCCGCGCGCTCGCGACTTCCCGCCTCGTCACCATCGCCGCCGTGCAGGGCGCGGCGATCGCCGGCGGCGCGGGCCTGATGAGTGCGTGCGATTTCGCCATCGCCACGCGCGACGCCAAGTTCGGCTACCCCGAAATCCGTCGCGGCATCGTGCCGGAACTCATCATGACGTTTCTCCGCCGCCAGCTCCACGAGCGCGACGCCCGCGAGCTCCTCCTCCTCGGCAAACTCATCGACGCCTCGCGCGCCCACGCGATGGGTTTGATCAACCGCATCGTGGCCGACGAAGCCGCGCTCGACACCGAGGTGCGCAGGCTCGCGAGTTTGATCCTGCAAGGCGCGCCCGACGCCAGCGCCGAAACGAAAAAATTACTCACCGAACTCTGGCCGGCGCCCCTCGCCGCCGATCTTGAGCGCGCGCTGGCGAATCACCGCGTGTCGAGCGACACGCCGGAAGTGCGCGAGGGCGTGGCGGCCTTCCGCGAAAAACGCGCGCCGAACTGGGCTCCGAAGTAGGGCGGGCTTCAGCCCGCCATCGACGCACTGAAAGCGTCGCACGATTCGCGACCTTGCCGCCGCTGCGCAAATCAGCCGCGTAGCCGAGCGACGCGCTCCAATTCTTCGTGAAAAACAACGTGATCCCACCGCCGAGCGCGACGAGCGCCTGCACGTTGGTCGCCAGGGCCTGCGCGGCGTTGAAGCCGGCCGCATCGAGCGCCGCGGGATTCGTCGGCGTCGTGGGAGCCGTGAGCACCGGAATCAGATCGCTCGGCCCTGCGAGCACCGTAAACAAATCCGTGCGCGACGGCGTGATGCCGCGCTGCTGAAACAACGCGAGTTGCACGCCGAGCGAAGGCGGCAGCGCGTCGGTGCCGCCGGCGGTCGCACCGCCAAAGGCAAAGTTGAGGCTGGTCTTCACCGAGGCCGGCGCGGTCGCGGCGAGGCCGAGGGTGGTGCCGAGCAGTTCGGTAAACACGCGGCCGTTGGAGAAACGCCCCTGAAAATGCGGTGCGGGCGGATTCGGCGCGCCTAGCGCGCTCGTCGTTGCGAAAATATTGCCGCTGTCGCTCAGGTTGTCGCCGAACAAATACTGGTTGGTGAAGGTGCGGTTTTGGGCCAGGGCGTTCGCGGTAAAAAATCACGCAGAGAAACACCGCGGCGCGGCTGAGGAGGTTTTTATGGGTGAAGCACGCAAACAGGCGCCGCGCCGCCGCACAAGTCTGTCGGCGGCCGTAGCACGGGCCGCCTGCCCATGCCGGATTCGCCAAGCCGCGGTCAGGCTGACCGCGCTACGATCACACGCGGACTTGCCCCGCGCGCGCCCCACCCTACCGTGCGCCCTTCATGCTGGCCGAATTCACCGATCGCTCGTGGCTCTGGGCCGCCGCCGGACTCTACTTCGCGGGCTTCGCGTTGGGCACGATTACGCTGCTGCGACACGGTCGCCCGGCGGGTGTCGTCACTTATGCGATCATCGTTATCGGCTATGTGCTGCAACTGATCGGACTCGGATTGCGCGGGCGCGCGGTCGCGGGCTGTCCGCTCGGGAACCAGTTCGAGATTTTCCAATTCACCGCCTGGTCCGCGATCACGCTCTACCTCGTCGTGGGCGTGACGTTTCGCAACAGCCTGCTCGGCTATCTCACCTCCTCGCTCGCGGCGGCGCTCACGCTCGTCTCGCTGGCGATTCCCAGTTGGGACGCCCTGCAACGCGTCCACATCTTTGGCAACAATCCGTGGATTGAGCTGCATGCGGCGCTCGCCGTGTTCAGCTATGGGGTCTTCGCCCTGCTCTCGCTCACGTCGCTCCTGTTTCTTCTCCGCAACCATGCGCTGAAAACCAAAAATCCCGGCGGGCGCTCGATGTTTCTGCCGTCACTGCTCGATCTCGATCACATCGGCGTGCGCCTGCTCCGAGCCGGCGTGGCGATCCTCGCATTTTCGCTCGGCGTCGGCTCCGTCTATTGGCTCCGCGATCTGTCGTCGGTCGATGTGGCCAAACTGATCATCACACTCGCCGTCTGGTTCGCGTATGCCGCGGCCCTCCTCCAGCGGCTCCGCGGGCGGTTGCTCGCCAATCGTTTCGCGTGGGCGTGCCTCGCGCTCTTCGCCGCCGCGCTGCTGTCGCTCGGGCCGGTGAACCGCAGTCGCCGCCCGGTCGCCGCCACCACGGAGGTCCGCCGCAAATGAGCGCCGTGGGACTCTTCGTCATCGGCGCAACGCACCACCGCGTCCCGATCGAGGTGCGCGAGAAACTCGCGCTCACCGCCGAGGGCACCGCCGCCCTGCAACGCGAACTCGCCGCCATCGCCGGCCTGCGCGAGTTTGCCATGCTGAGCACCTGCAACCGCGTCGAGTTCTACGGCGTCGCCGCGCACGCCGACGTGATCGCGCGGGTGAGCGCGGCGTTTTGCGCGCGGCAGCAATTCGATCCCGCCGAGTTTGCGCGGCTCCGACTCGACCTGCGCGGGCGCGACGCCGTGCAGCATCTGTTGGAGGTTTCTTCGGGGCTCGACTCGCAGATGCTCGGCGAGACGGAGATCTTCGGGCAGGTGAAGGACGCCTATGCGGCGGCGCAGGCGGGCGGCACGACCGGCCCCGTGCTCAACCGCGTTTTCCAAAAAGGCTTTCAGGCCGCCAAGCACGTGCGCACGCACACCGCAATTACCGAGGGCCAGGTGAGCGTGGCGAATGTTGCCGTCGATCTCGCACTGTCGATTTTCGGCGAACTCGCCGACGCGCGAATCCTCCTCCTTGGCGCCGGCGAGATCGGCGAGAAGACAGCGCGTGCGTTCCAGAGCCGCGGCGCGGCGGCGCTCACCGTCGCGAGCCGCCGGCCCGAACGCGCCATGGAGCTCGCGACGTTGCTCGGGGCGAGCGCCATGCCGTTTGAACAACGCGAGGCGCGGCTGAGCGAATTTGACGTCGCGGTGTGCGCCACGGCCGCACCGGAACTCATCTTGCCACTCACCGCGATCCGGGCCGCGATGCAGAAACGACCCGCGCGCCCGCTCTTCCTGATCGACCAAGCGCTGCCCCGCGACG
>JANXSC010000426.1 GCA_025352845.1 Opitutaceae bacterium | reverse complement strand
CGACGACGGCGGGCACGGGCGGAATCAGCGCATCCTCGCCGATGAATGGCGGCACGCGCGAGCGCGCGAGGTCGGGGAGC
Organism: Opitutaceae bacterium; assembly: GCA_025352845.1. Lineage (GTDB taxonomy): Bacteria > Verrucomicrobiota > Verrucomicrobiia > Opitutales > Opitutaceae > ER46. Next base: position 11,880 of record JANXSC010000426.1, on the reverse strand, counting down.
TTGGTCGCGTTGCCCGCGAGCACATAAAGCGAGCGGCCGTCGGGCGACGGCATCACGGCGTGCGGACCGTGCTCGCCATCGCCATCGAGGGCGCGGAGCAGTTCAACGCGATCGAGTTCGCCGTCGCCGTCGGTATCGCGCAGTCGGTAGAGCCCCGTCGGATGCACGGTCTTTTGCGAAGCAGTCGCGTAAAGATCAGCGCCGATCCATGTGAGACCGTGTATGCCGCCGATGGGCAACGCGAGCGCCTGTGCGGTCGCGGACTCGCCGGTTTTGCCCGGGAGCGTGAGGCGGTAGAGCGGCCCGTATTGATCGGCAGCGTAGAGGCGGCCCGCGCGATCGGCGGCGAGCGCGACCCACGAGCCCTGCGATTCGCGCGGGACGGAGTAGATTTTTTCGAGCGCGAAACCCGGGGCGAGTTTGACGGGCTGCGTGACCGGCTCGGCGCGGGCGCACGTGGCGAGGGCGGCGAGGGACGCCAGGGACGTGAGGGACGAAAGGAGCCTGCTGGCCCATGTGCGCTGTGGCTTTTGCATGGCGCAGAGTCGCACCGGAACGAATTGGTTCGAGGCGAAAAAATCGGCGGCTGGAAAGCCGCCGCTCCGTTTTGCGCTCAGCGCTTGGCGGCGAGGTCGTTCAGGTATTCCTCGATTTGGGTGTAGCCGGATTTTGCGAGGGAGCTGGCGTCGGTGGGATTTTTTGGGTCGAGGCCGTGGGCGAGTTCCCACGCGTCGGGGATGCCGTCGTGGTCGGTGTCGAGCGGGAGCGGGCCGGATTTCAGGACGGGCCAGCCGCCGACTTCGTTTTGCGAGTCGATGAGTTTGCCGGTGCGCGTGCGGACGTGGTTGATGAGGCGGGTGTCCACGGCGTCGCGCACGGGGCGCGAGGCGCCGACGCTCGCGAGCACGAGTTCGTAGGCCTCTTGGGCAGATTGGGTTTTCACGGGCGCGGTGGCGAAGGGCGTCGCGGTCGTGCGCGCCTGCGGTTTGCCGTCGAGTTCGTAGGCGTCGATGAACTTCGCGTTGTCGGCCGTCTGATCGGCGTGGCCCTCGAAAATATTTCCGGCGAGGTAGAACGTGATGTCGGAATCGACCGGCTTGTTGCCGATGTGGATCGGGGTCGGGGCCTTGCTGCTCGGGCCGGGGCGGATGTAGTTGCCGACGTAGTTCGCGGTGAAGCGGCCCTGCGTGAGGCCGGAGGCGGTGCCGCCGAAATTGTAGATGACGTTGTTGCGGACATCGAACGTGGGGAAGAGCCCGCCGCGGCCGTAGTTGTCGCCGAGGCGCGGGTTGCGGGCGTCGTTGTGAATCCAGAGATTGTGGTGCCACGTCATCGGGCCGTTGGCGCGGGCGAGCGAGCCGTAGCCGTGTTTGCCCTTGGCGTGCTTGCTCTGGTTGAGCGACTCGCCGATGAGGCACCACTGGATCGTGCAGTTGGCATCGACGCCCGAGGTCGAGAGGCACTCGTCGATCGACCACGTGGCGGAACAATGATCGATGATGCAATCGTGCGCGCCGTTGAGGAGATCGATGCAATCATCCTCGCGGCCGCTGGTGTCGCCGAGGCGGCTGCGCAGGTAGCGGACGACGACATCGTGCGTCTGGATGCCAAAATAACTGTCGCGCAAACACACGCCGTCGCCCGGCGCGCTCTGGCCCGCGACGGTGAGAAACGGCTTCGTCACGACGATCGGCTTTTTCAGCGCGATGGTGCCGGCGACGCGGAAGAGCACGAGGCGCGGGCCCTCGGCCTCGCACGCGGCGCGGAAACTGCCGGGGCCGGAATCGTCGAGATTGGTGACAAAGATCACGCGCCCGCCGCGCCCGCCGGGCGTCATGGCACCGAAGCCCTCGGCGCCGGGAAACGCCGGCAGCGAAGCGGTGGCGTGCGCCGACGATCCGAGGGAGAGAATCAATGAAAGCGCAAAGGAAGCGAAGACGGGAAAAGCGTGGCGGGTCATGTCGCGGGGAGACGTGCTGTAGAGTAATTCGTGACGGTGCGCGCGAGGATTTCCCGGCGGCGGGGTTCGGCGACCCCGCCTTAACCCTCACGCCATGATTCCCGGAATCGTTTCGCCGGCGACACCGGTGAGGCGGACGTCGAGGCCCTGGAATTTCGTGTTGAGCCGCACGTGGTCGATGCCGAGCAGCGCGAGCATCGTGGCGTGGAGGTCGTGGACGTTGACCACATTTTCCACCGCACGGTAGCCGAGTTCGTCCGTCGCGCCATAGACGGTGCCGGCCTTCACGCCGCCGCCCGCCATGAACACGCTGAAGCTGTTGATGTGGTGATCGCGACCGGTGCCCTGGCCCATCGGCGTGCGGCCGAATTCGCCGCCCCAGAGGATGAGCGTGTCGTCGAGCATGCCACGTTGCTTGAGATCGGTGATGAGTGCGGCGGTGGCCTGATCGACATCCTTGGCGGCGGACTTCATGCCCTCCTCCAACTGGCCGTGGTGATCCCACGCGCGGTGGTAGAGCTGGATCATGCGCACGCCGCGCTCGGCGAGCCGGCGCGCGAGGAGGCAGTTGCTCGCGAACGAGCCGTCGCCGGGCTCCTTCACGCCGTAGCGATCGAGCATCGCGCGCGGCTCGGTGCGGAGGTCGGTGAGCTCGGGCACGCTCGTCTGCATCTTGAACGCCAGCTCGTATTGCGCGATGCGCGTGGCGATCTCGGGATCGAATTGATCGTCGGCGAGGAAGCCGTTGAGGCGGTTGATCTCGTCGACGACCTGGCGCTGTGTGCTCTGGCAGACGCCCTCGGGATTGCCGACGTAGTGCACGGCGTCGCCGCGCGACTGAAACTGCACGCCCTGAAACCGGCTCGGCAGCACGCCGCTCGACCACTGGCGCGCGGAGATGGGCTGGAGGCCGAACTTGCCCTGCGAGTTGAGGACGACGAAACCGGGCAGATCCTGCGTCTCGGCGCCGAGACCGTAGAGGAGCCCCGAGCCCATGCTCGGGCGGCCCTTAATGATCGAGCCGGTGTTCATGAACGCGTGCGCGGTGTCGTGGTTGATCTGCTCGGTCTGCATCGAGCGGATTACGCAGAGATCGTCGGCGACGGTGCCGAGCTGCGGAAACAGCTCGCTGATCTCGATGCCCGCCTGCCCGTGGCGTTTGAATTCGGTGAACGGGCCGCGCGCCTTGAGCACCGTGTTCTGCAACTGCGCGAGCTGCTGGCCCTGCGTGAACGATTCGGGAAACGGCTGGCCGTCGAGCGCCTTGAGCTTTGGTTTCCAGTCGAAGGTCTCGAACTGCGATGGCCCGCCCGCCATGCAGAGGAAGATGACGCGCTTGGCCTTGATCGGCAGGTGCGCCTCACGGAGCGCGCCGCTCCAGCCGGCGGGGCGCGCCGATGCGGCGGCGGTGGCCGCGCCGAGCCGATTCGCGAGCAGGGAGAACGCGATGCCGCCGAGACCGTAGGCGCTCTGCTGGAGAAACGCGCGGCGATTGATGCTCAGCGCGTGGGTCGTGGGATCGAAGCGGGGCATGGTGGATAGTTTTTTTGAAATGTAGGCGGGGTGCTCTCACCCCGCCCACAGCGACGGATCACGATCGAACATTCTGAAATCATGGTCAGTAACGGGTGATGAATTCCTGGAGGTTGAGGATCACGCGCGTGACCTGCGTCCACGCGGCGAGATCGGCGGCGTCCCCGATGGGGCGCGGGGTGAGGCCGGTGCGGAGGAGTTTCTCGGCCTCGGCGGCATTGGCGCGATAGTAGTCGCGCTGCGCGGCGAGCAGGCGGAGGAGCGATGTGCGCTCGGCGGGCTTGGGCGCGCGGGCGAGGGCGACACGAAACGCCTCGCTCAGATGCGCCTCGTCAGTCGATCCGACGGCGACGATGCGCGCGGCGAACACGCGCGCGGCTTCGACGAAGGTCGGGTCGTTGAGGAGCGTGAGCGCCTGCTGCGGGGTGTTGCTCACGGTGCGTGCGGCGGCGCACTCGTCGCGGGCGGGTGCGTCGAAGTTGGCGAGCATCGGGTGGAGAAACGTCCGCTGCCAGTGCATGTAAACGCCGCGGCGCCACTGCTCGTCGTCGTCGCTCGCGACGTAGTCGCGGTCGGGGAATTGCAGCGCAGCGTAGTAGCCGGCGGGCTGGTAGGGTTTCACGCTCGGGCCGCCGACATCGCGGAGATTGAGCAGGCCGGCGACGGCGAGGGCGTTATCGCGCACGAACTCGGCCTCGAGCCGGCGGGGATTTTGCGAGGCGAGCAGGCGGTTGTTGGGATCGAGGTCGCGCAGCTCGGGGCGCAGGCTCGCGCCCTGGCGGTAGGTTTCGCTCGTGACGATCAGGCGAATCAGGTGGCGCAGATCCCAGCCGCTCCCGCGAAATTCGGTCGCGAGCCAGTCGAGCAGCTCGGGATGCGAGGGCAGCTCGCCCTGCGAACCGAGGTCGTCCACGCTCGCGCTGAGACCGGTGCCAAAGAACATCGCCCAGAGCCGGTTCGCGACTGTGCGCGCGGTGATGGGATTTTCCGGGGAAACGATCCATTGCGCGAGGTCGAGGCGCGTGAGGCGTTGCGCCGCGGTGCTTTCGCGGCGGCCCGGAAGAAAGCTCGGCGTCGCGGGCAGAACGACGGGGCCGGTTTCGTCCTGCCAGTTGCCGCGCGGCAGCACGCGCACCGGGATCGGCGCGGTGGCCTGCGTGACGAGCGACCACGCGCGGCCGTCGCGTGTCTCGCGGATTTGCGCGGCGCGACGCTGGGCGCGTGCGAGCGTCGCGCGATCCGCGGCGCCGCCGAAGATCGCCGCCTCCGCGAGGAGCGCACGCTGCGCGGCCGTGCGCTGTGCCGGGTCGGCCTGTATCGCGGCAATCGTGTCCGCGCCGCCGGCCGCCAGCGGATCGGCGGCGGCAAAGGGACTCGTGAACACGCGGACCTCTGGTGAAATCTCGGCGCCAAAACCCAGGATGATCTCATCGCCGGCGGCGAGGAGGCGCGGCCCGGCGAGCTGCCACACGCCGCTGACGGTGGTCGCCGCGGCGGGGCGCGGAATTTTCCAGCCGGGCACGATGCCGAGAATCTCGCCGCCGCCGTCGTAGCGGGGTTCTTTCACCGTCGCATCGGCAAAGGCGAACTCGAGTTTCTCCTCCTTGAGATCGGTGTGGCGCAGGCGGGCGGTGAGCCGAAGCAGATCGGGGGCCTTGGCGTCGACGGGCAGCTTGAACTCCAGCCGCAGCGACGCCACCCGGCCCGCTTCCGGGCGCAACGTGAGCTGAAGCGGCGGCGCGACGCGCTTGGCCGCCTTGGTGCTCTTCGCGGTTGTCGTTTCCTTGGCCGTGGTGGTGCTCGCCGCCGGCTGGCTCCAGCCGCTGGGTTCGCGTTGGAGAAATGCCCGCGACTCCACGACCCACGGTTCGATGGTGGCGGCGGGCACGGCGGCGCGCAGTCCGGTCCACTCGGCGACGAGCCGATCGCGGCGGGCACGGAGGTAGTCGCTCTCGACGGCGATCTCGGGCGGGAAAGGGTAGTCGTTGTTGAAACCTTTCAGATCGGGGTTGGGTGTGTAAGTGTAGTCGGAGTAAACGCCCCACTGCTTCACGTCGGCGAAGAAAGACTGCAGCTCGTAGAAATCCCGCGTCTTGATCGGGTCGAACTTGTGGTCGTGGCACTCGGCGCAGCCGAATGTGCTGCCGAACCACGCCGCGGCCACGCTGCGCACGCGCTCGGCGCCGTATTTCGCGAGATACTCTTTCGGCTGCGCGCCGCCCTCGCGCGTCATCATGTTGAGCCGGTTGTAGCCGGTGGCGACGAGTTGCTCGGTCGTGGGATTTGGCAACAAATCGCCGGCGAGCTGTTCGAGCGTAAACTGGTCGAAGCGTTTGTTGGCGTTGAACGCCGCGATCACATAATCGCGATACGGGAAGATGCGTTGGTTCTGATCGCCGTGAAAGCCGACCGTGTCGGTGAAGCGCGCGACATCGAGCCACCACACCGCCATGCGCTCGCCATGCCGCGGCGAGGCGAGGAGCCGCTCGATCTGGCGTTCGTAGGCGCGGGGCGCGGCATCGGCAAGAAAGGCGTCCGTCTCCGCCGGCGTCGCCGGCAGCCCCGTGAGATCGAGCGAGACGCGGCGGAGGAGGCGGGATTTTTCCGCCGCGGGCGAAGGCGCGATTTTTTTCTCCGCGAGGCGGGCGCGGATGAAGGCGTCCACTGGATTTTCGATTTTCGATTTCTGATTTTCGATTACGGGAATCGAGGGACGAACGAGCGCGGCGTAGGCCCAGTGGGGTTCGTAGATGGCGCCCTCCGCGACCCAGCGGCGGAAAAGATCCTTCTGTGCCGCGCTGAGTGTCTTGTGCGCCTCCTCGGGTGGCATCGGGTCCTCCTTGTCGGTGATGCGGAGGATGATTTCGCTCTCGTCGGGCTTGCCGGGCACGATGGGGATGACGCCGTTCTTCGTCGGCTTCAGCGCCTCGTCGCGGAGGTCGAGGCGCATGCCGGCCTTGCGGCTTTTGGGGTCGTTGCCGTGGCAATGGAAACAGGTGTCCGACATGATCGGCCGGATGTCGCGGTTGAATGTCACGCGCGGCGCGGCCGGCGTCGCGCCATGGACGAGCGGCAGAAAACCGAGGGCGGGCAGGAGGCGAAGCGCGGGACGGAGCATGGGGGGCGCGGGGATGGGATTGGCTTCCAGAAAGCGATACGTGATCCGTGTGCGGTCAACACCGCAGAACGTTCCGTGGGGCGCGGGGGCGCATCTCACTTTCTTGCCCACGCCGTGGGTTCCGCAAGGGCGCGCACGAGGCGCGCCCTCCTACGAGGGCAAAAAAATGAGATGCGCCCCGCGGTCAAGATCGCAGCGCGGCGCGGAAACACCGCGTCCGTGGCATCGGCGATGCAAGGCGCGAGGGTTTGGGTCGGAGGCGGCCGGCGGAATCGCCGATCGCCGGCTTTGGCGAAGGCGGCATAGCCGCGCGCGGAGAGGGCGGGGCGTTCCGGCGAGGAGCGCTCCGTCGATGGTGGTAAAGTTGGAATGCGCCTTGCCCGGCATGCGATTTTTCGACTGGGATGAAATCCCCGCGGGCAGCAGTGCGTGGTCGCTTTCTGAAGTGCGTGGCGTGAGCGTTTGGCACGCTTCCGTTACTTGCTTTCGTTGCAGCCGTCACAGGTGGTCGCCCACTCCCGTTGCTATTCCCCATGAGCACTTTGTTTTCCCCGCCGACCGAGAAATGTTTGCACGCAAAGGCAGGCCACACCCTCCGCTGCGTTTGGGCGCCAGTGATGCTGGCAATCGTGGGTGCAATCGCTGCGGCCGTGCCCGAGTCGGGTGCCCGGGCCCAGCTTGGCGCGATCGAGGATCGCCCGAATCATGTGATTGCCGACCTGAAGCTGGAGCTGATCTGGATCAAGGCCGGGACGTTTACGATGGGGAGTGCGGCGACCGAAGCCGGTCGCAACAAGGCCGAGGGCCTGCAGATGATCGTGACGCTCACGAAGGGTTTCTGGCTGGGGAAAACCACCGTGACGCAGGCCCAATACGAGGCGCTGATCGGGAGCAATCCGAGCACGTTCAAGGAGGTTGGTCCGGATGGGCCGGTCGAGAATGTGTCGTGGCTCGATGCGATGGCGTTCTGCAGAAAACTCAACGACCGCGAGCGCGCGGCCGGCCGCCTGCCGCCGGGTTACGCCTACACGCTGCCGACCGAGGCGCAGTGGGAATATGCCTGCCGCGCCGGCACGACCGGACCCTACGCCGGCAATCCGGAGACGATGGCGTGGCACAAGGAAAACAGCGGCGGGACGACGCACCCCGTCGGCCAAAAGCAGCCGAACGCGTGGGGCCTTCGTGACATGTATGGCAACGTCCTCCAGTGGTGCTCCGACTGGTATGGCGATTATCCCGGCGGCGTGCTGACGGATCCGACCGGACCGGAGCGCGGCCATTACCGGATGGCGCGCGGCGGCAGCTGGCGCGTGGGGTTGTTTCGCTCGGCGTCGCGCTCCGGCGGTTCATCGGGCCGGCGCGACTACACGATCGGCTTCCGGCTGGCGCTCGCGGCGGAGTGAGGGCGGTGCATCGATTTCGCGCGTGTTTCGTCAGTCCCAGAGACGCATGAAATATCTCCAGCCCCTGCTGGCCGGCGCAACGCTGCTCGCGACGGCCGTGCTCGTCGCCCCGTCGTTCGCCCAACCCGCCGCCAACGCCACCGGCGCGCGCCAGGTCGTCTCGCCCGAAATCGCCGCCGACAACACGGTCACCTTCCGTCTCTACGCGCCCAACGTGAAACAAGTGACGCTCACCGGCGATTTCATTCCCAACAACACCAAGCTCGCGAAGGACGAGGCGAGCGACGTGTGGTCTCACGCGACCGCGCAGCCGCTGCCGCCGGGGATCATGGGCTACTATTTCACCATCGACGGCGTGCGCTTCGCCGATCCGAGCAACCTCTTCACCTTCGGCGGCGGTCGCTACCTGAAGAGCTACTTCGAGGTGAAGGGCGACGGGAAACTATTCTGGTCCCAACGCCCGGTGCCGCACGGTCAGCTCCACGAGGTGTTGTATGAAAACCCCGTGCTGGGTTCGCGCCGTGTGCTCGTTTACACCCCGCCCGGCTACAACGCCGCGGAAAACAAAACCTACCCCGCCGTCTATCTCTACTCCGGTTCCGGCGACAACGAGACCTATTGGAGCCGCATCGGGCGTGCGCACTTCATCATGGACAACCTGATCGCCGACGGAAAAGCGCAGCCTGCGATCGTCGTGATGCCATACGGCTCGGCCGTCCTCCCTGCGCCGGCGGACGGACAGGAAGACGGCGCCGATGGCATCTACGGCGTGAAAACGATCGAGCGGGATTTGATCGGGAGCGTGATTCCCATGATCGAGGAAAATTTCCGGGTTGGGAAAGCGCCGGAGGATCGCGCGATCTTCGGTTTCTCGATGGGTGGTTATCTCGCGCCGACGATCGGGTTGAATCACCCGGAGGTTTTCGGCTGGGTGGCCGCGGCGTCGACTGCCGGCTTTCGCGGGGAAGGCGTGCCGACGAAAAATTTCCAGCCGCTTGAGGCGCAGCTCGCGCTCGCGAAAAAGAATTTTAAGTTCATCGGCTTCACGGTCGGCACCGGCAGCGACGCCGGCGGGACGGCTGGGAACAAGGGTGCCGTGGACTATCTCACCGGCCTCGGCCTCACCGTCGAATTGAGCCAGCCCCCAGGCGGCATGCACGCGTGGCACAGTTGGCGCGGCTATTTCCGCGACCTGATGACCGACAAATTTTTCGTGGAGAAACCCTACGCGACGCCGAAGGTCGGAGCGGCACTGTGAGGTTGGGTGCCTACACAGGGACGGAGAGCGTGGCGTTCGGGCCGAACCTGTTCGCGCTGCCTGTGAGCGCGATGAGCGGGGCCATGGATTGAGCCGAGGCGCGAATGTGATCGAGCGTCACGTTGGAAATCCCGGTGAGCCCTTCGGCCGCGAGGCTTGCCAGTTTAAGCGAATCACAGTGGCATCACATGGACCACCGCCGAAAAATTACTTGCCGCCGGCGAACACACCACGGCGTAAAACACCGCTTGGCTTAGCCCCGCCTTTTCTTAGCCTTCCTCGGAAACCATGAATGCGCTTGGAGAAATCGAAATCCACATCGAGGGCAAGGTAGGGGCACAAAAACTCTCCCCCGCCCTTATCGATATCGAAGAGATTCGCGCAATTCTCGGCGAGGCGGCTGACCTGCTCTTCCCTACGGAAAAACGCTCCCAGCGTCCGGTCATCAGCTACGAAATTAGCGAGGGCTCTGTGCGGCACCGTTTCCGCACTTTGATGCAGACGGTGATCGGCTTTGGCGCGGTTATCTACCAAGTCGGCGCCGAAGGGCATATCGATTTCCTTCACGAGCGCACCGCTGCGGCGATTGAGTCCTTCCAACGCATCGCCCGTGAAAAGGACTACGTCGTCACGCTGTTGGCCAACCAGCAAAGTCTGCGGATTGACCGCACGACTCACTACGAGCGCCGCGAACAGGTCTGGGTGGAGGCGGAGTTTTATCTCTATGGCGAACTCACGAATGCCGGTGGTAAGAATAATCCGAACATACATCTCGACACCACGGACCACGGCACCTTGCGCATCGCGGTGGAAAAGGACTACCTGAAGCAGGGCGAGAAAAACCTGCTCTACAGAAAATTTGGTGTGCGCGTAGCTGGACGACAGAATCTCCAGACTTTCGAGATGGATCCAAATTCCTTGCGGTTCATCGAGCTGTTGGATCACTCCGTCGCGTATTCGCAGACGTATCTCGACGAACTGCTCCGCCGCGCGGCACCCGTATGGAGAGACGTAAACGATGCAGACACTTGGCTGGAAGAGCTGCGGGGAGGCGCGCATGCCTAAGCTGTCGGCCGCGGTCCACGCGGTGCTCTGCGACACGAGCTATCTTATTCGGTGGGCCAAACCCAACGAGCCCCTTCATCCCGCTTCCCACGCTTACCTCAAGTTTCTGGTCGAAGGCGGTCACACGCTCTACGTCTCCACCATCGCGTTGGCCGAATATGCGGTGCGCGACACCATCGCGAATCTGCCGCTGCGTTATTTCCGGGTCGTGCCATTCAATATTGACCACGCCCAGCGGGCCGGTGAGTTCGCGCGGGCGGTATTCGATGCCCGGGAGAGTCTACCACAGCAATTCGACCAGCGCGCGATCATCCCCAACGACACAAAAATGTTCGCGCAGGCGGATGTGATACTGGCGATCACCCATTACCTCACCGCGGACCGCGAATGCGAAAAGGTCTACCGGCTTTTGAAAGCAAAGCTGAATCCTAGCTTTCAATTCGTCCACCTTTCAACGCCATGGCACCAGGCGTTTGGGCAACTCAACTTAACACACTAGCTGCTGTAATCGCCACGGCCCTCGTCGAATCGTGCCGAAAGTGGGCGAACTAACGGCCTTGGTGGAGGTGTCGGAAACCCATCTCGCCACCACCTTCCTCGCCGCAGCCGTCGCCGAGTTCACAGCGACCTGACCGAGTCGCTCTGCGCGAGGCACGCTGGGGGCAATCCCCCTCCTTTTGGTGTCCGCTCAGAAACTCACGGTGTTCGTCCAGACATACATCCGGGGCTGGCCGTAGAAGCTGACGCCGAGGTTGGCGGGGACGGTGTAGCCGGAGCCGTTGTTCGGGAGCGTGCCGTAGACGTAGTGGTTAAACATGTTCGTGACGTTCACCTGGCTCGAGAAGCCGAAGCGCTTGCCGAGCTTGCGGCGGTAGGAGACGAAGGTGTTCGCCTGCCAGGTGTCGGGCGAGCTGTAGAGCGAGCGGCCGCCGCCCGGGGTGTTGTAGTAGAAGGTGCGGTTCTTCAGGCCGAGGCCCACGGTGCCGCCGACGGACACGCCTTTGAGGAAATTGTCGCCGGTGAAGCTGTAGCTGTTGGTCATCGAGAACACATATTCGGCGTAGCCGACGGTGTTCTCGCCCTTCTTCGCGACGACGGTCTCGCCCTTAGTGCCGTTGGGGTCGGTCCAAGTGTAGGGGATGTCGCTGGTGGCGCGGCCGGTTTTGCCAGTGAGGGCGCTGCCGTTGGTGCCGATGAAAAACTGGAGGACGCGGCGGAGATTGCTCGTCTGGAGGCGGCCGTTGTCGTCGGCCGGGTTGGCCCAGTAGGGGTTGGTGCGATCGTTCATCATCGCGAGGGTGAGCGGTTCCCAAGTGCCGCCGACTTGGGCCTGGAGAGTGGCGGGATCGACCTGGCGATTGAGGGTGGTGATGGTGGGCGTGACGACCGTGGGCGTGGTGGGGACGAGGACGGGCGTGCCGTTTTGGTAGGTGACGGCGCCACTGCGGACGAAGAACTGGTCGTTCCAGAGGATGGGATATTTTTTGTCGGTGAGATTTTTTCCGTCGGCGCTGGTGGCGGCGAGGCGCACGCGCCAGTTCTT
>JANXSC010000392.1 GCA_025352845.1 Opitutaceae bacterium | reverse complement strand
CCCCGGCCGAGCACCCGGGCACCAACGCCGCCGAGCGCGAACTCATCACCGCAGGCCGCGTCGCGTCGGAATCGCACCACGAGGGCTGGGCTTACTGGAAACGACTTCTCGCCCATCGCAACACGTGGCCGCTCTGCATTTCCTACATTCCCAACGGCACGGTGTTTTATTTCTGCATCACGTGGCTGCCGACTTACCTGCAGGAGAAGCACCACTTCAGCGCTGGCTCGCTCGCGTTTTTCTCCGGCCTGCCGCTGCTGACCGCGGTGATCGGCGATCTCTCGGGCGGGGCGGTGACGGACTGGGCGGCGCGGCGCTTCGGGCTGCGGGCCGGGCGCGCGGGTGTTGGCTTGTGCGGCAACCTGCTCTCGGCGCTCGCGCTGTTTGGCGCCGCCTTGGCACCGAACCCGATCATCGCGATTGGCCTCATCTCGTTGGCAGTCACGTCGGCGATGTTCACGCTCGGCGCGCAGTGGGCGGTCTGCCAGGAAATCGGCGGCGTGCACGTCGGCGTCGTCAGCGCCGCGATGAACACTGCCGGCCAAATCGGCGCCATCGGCGGCCCGCCGATGGTGACGTGGCTGCTCAAGGTTTACGGTGATTGGAACGCCCCCGTGCTCGCCATCGGCGCCCTCTTCGTCGTCGGTGCCGCGTGCTGGCTCTTCATCGATCCGCGCGAGCGGGTGTTTGAGTGAGGGGAGTAGGGTGGGTCTTTGACCCGCCCTTGGGCTCGATGACTTGTCGCGAGAAAAGGGCAGGTCACAGACCCGCCCTACTTCTGCCTCAGGCAAACAGCCCCTTCATCTCTTTCAGATACCGCGGCACGGCGACGGCGGAGTCTTCCTTCGCCTCGTATTCGAGGGCGACCCAGCCTTGGTAGCCGCCTTCGCGGAGAATCTGCGTGAAGCGTTTCATGTCGGCGGGCTTTTTTTCCTTCGCGGTGAGGCCGTCGATTTCGACCTTGAACTGCACGTTCAGCGCGTAGGGCACGCACTCGGCGAAATCCTGGTAGGGCGAGCCGCTGTGAAAATTCCCCGAGTCGAGGTTGATGCCGCACCACGGGCTGTTCACGGCCTTGACCATCGGGATAAGCGCAGCGGCGGTGCCGATGGAGTCGTGATTTTCGAGGCCGAGGAAAATCCCTTTCTTGCCTGCGTAGTCGCAGCACTCGGCCAACGATTCGATCACGACCTTGTCGGCGACGGCGCGCGTGAAGTCCTTCGGTGCATCCTTGGGAATGTTGCCGGCGAAGACGCGGATGTGCTGTGCGCCCATCAGGAGCGCGCGGTCGATCCATTTTTTGGTCGCCGCGATCTCGGCGTCGAGCTTCGGGCCTTTCGGCAGCGAGAAGTTATTGCCGATGGCGGTGCCGCTCACCTCGACGCCGCTGAGAAAGGCGTGACGGCGCAGCTTGATCATGTAGTCGTCGGTTTCCTCGGCGAAGAAGTAGCTCGTGAGCTCCGTGCCCTCGCAGCCCTGCGCGGCGCAGTAGTCGATGAACTTGAATATATCGGTCTCACGGCCCGCAGCCGGCTTCACGGGCTTGCCACGCATGATCGGGAAATTCTCGCGGAACGAATAGGCGGCGAGACTGAGCTTGAGCCGTGGTTTGCCCGCGCGCTTGAAGGGATTCTCGGCGGCAGGAGTGGCGGCCCACGTGGCAGAGGGAGCGACCGCTGCGGCGAGACTGGCGGCGGCGGAGAGTTTGAGGAAATCGCGACGGGAGACAGTATTCATGAGGGGAAATGGGGGAACCGGGCCACGGAGCGGGGGTGGGGTGGAGCGGAAGAGAAACAAAAGCGGGAGGTCGCGGAAAGACATTTTCCAAATGTCGGAGGAAGCCCCACCTCGGTCTGAAAAATTACGGCTGGTTTTTCGGGCGTGCTGTGTCAATCATAGCTCCGTTAGTTGACCTTCCCCCGGGCGCGCCTTCCTCCAGCAGGGCGCGCAAAGTTTGAACCAACCCAATCCATGACCTCCAAGCCTGACTCGTTCCGCTCCTGCCGTCCATCGGCGAAGCGTTTTTTTCAAGGCGCTGTGCTGGCGCTTGCGACACTCGGCCTCGCATCGATTACCACCCGCGCGGCCGACACCGTCGCCTCGGCCACCTCCGGAATCATCAGCGGCATCGTGACCAACAAGACCACCGGCAACGGCCTCATCGGTGCTAAGGTCGGGATTCCCGCGCTCAATCTCACCGTGTTGGTCGACAACACCGGCCGCTATCTCCTCAACGTGCCACCCGGCAACCACGAACTGGTTGTGACGTATACGGGTCTTGATACACAGACGGCAAAGATCGCGGTCTCGGCGGGCCAGCCCGTCCTCCGCAATTTCGAGATGACCAGCAGCGTGCTGATGCTCGATGCGTTCAAGGTCGCGAGCGAGAAGGCCGGCCAGGCCTCCGCGCTCACCCAGCAACGCAATGCCGACAATCTCAAGAACGTCGCGTCCATGGACGCGCTCGCCGACCTGCCGAACATGAATGCCACCGAACTCGCCATCCGGTTGCCCGGAGTGACCTTCGGCGACCCTGGCGACGAGGTAGTCGAATCAATCAGCGTCCGCGGCATGGGCCTCGGCATGACCTCGATTACGATCGACGGCGGCGGCATGTCTTCCTTCAGTGCGCAAAATCGGCAGACGCGCATGACGGCATTTTCCGGTTCAATGTTCGAGTCGCTTGAGCTGACCAAAGGCCAGACTCCGGACCGCTCGGTTGATTCACTCGGCGGCGGGGTTAATTTCAAGACCCGTTCGCCGCTTAACATGCGCGAAAAGCGCCGCGTAGAATATAACTTCACGGCGCGCATGGCTCCGTGGTTCACTGAGCAGGTGCCACTCCGTGAGGCGCGCCGCAATCACGAGCTTATCCGGGTCACCTACATCGAAAAATTCGCGATTCTCGGCAGTGACTCCGAAAATCTTGCCGTCTCGGTCAACGTTTTCAAAAGCGAAAACGCCTTCGGTTTTTACCGCACCACCCGCGATTATCAGCAGTCCCCCAACGGCGTCATCGGCAACACGCCCGCCTATCTCTGGGACTACCGCACGACGGACGACTACAACAACCGCAAGCAACAACAATTGAGCACCAAGTGGGACTTCCGTCTCAGCCGGAACTCGCTGCTCAAACTCAACTTGATCTACAATGACGCGCCCGAGCCGATGCGCCGCCAATACAACACCACGGCGATTACCGGCAGCCAGACCTCGGCGGTCGCCGGCCCGCTGACCCTCGGGCAGACTGGGGTGCCGAACAATTTCACAAATCGCACCTTCATAGCCGGCCAGATCCCCAGCGGCGTTGTGCCCGGCTTCACCGACCGCATCACCACGGTCCGCCCGGTGCAGATCGAGGCCATCACCGCCGCCCCCACTTCCGGCACGACTGCCGGCGCGCGTATCGACATCGGCTCCACGCTGATTCAACGCGACCAGCGCCTCAGGCACATGGACCTTGGCGGTGAGCATAATTTCGGGGTGTTCGATATCGACTGGGCCGGTCTCTGGAGCCGCACCCGCTATCGCACCCTCGGCTCGGAGGGTGTGCTCACCAACCGCATCGGCTTCATTCCGATGGTCGGCCCCGCCGGTGGCCCCATCACAGCCACACGTAATACGATTCCGATTAGCAACGCCAACGGTGACACCGGCGTCGGCTGGGTCCTGGACCGCACGCAGAGCGATCTCTATCCGCGTTTCCTCCCGAACGGTGGTCTCGACTGGACCAACCCCAACAACTATCGCCCCGCGGAAAATGGCCTCACCACCGGTGCCGGCAACCTCGACGTCGACCTCATCAAGGAGCTGCGCGCCAATGTCCGCTACAAGCTCCCCATCGATTCGTTCACCGCCTTCGTCAAGGGCGGCTATTCCGTGCGCGACCACAATGACGAGCACTACCGCGCCGGGCGTCGTTGGAGCTACATCGGCACGACTGCGCTGAAGACCGATCCGTCGATTTTGACGTGGGACAAGGTCAAGACCGGCCGCCAACTGCCCCAGTGGGAAGGCGCCGAGTATATCCAAAACGGCCAGCCGACCAATCCCGCTCTCTGGCAGGAGGACAAATATTTCTACGAGCAGAACAAGCTCTCCGCCTCCGTCCACACCCACGAGATCATCACGGGCTACTACCTGATGTCGCAGGGGAAA
>JANXSC010000358.1 GCA_025352845.1 Opitutaceae bacterium | reverse complement strand
GAGCATGCAGGGCGCGCCACCGAGCTCGATCAGCTCGGCGTTGAGGAGCAGGGTGCGGACGGTGCCGTCCTTGCTGCGGAAATCTGCCTCGTGATCGCGGATGACGCGGTCCGTTTGGATGCATTGGAAAAATATGTCGCGTTGGGCCGGGTCGGACCAGAGCCCGAGTTCGAGCGTGCTGCGGCCGATCGCCTCGGTCTTGGTGTAACCGGAGCCGCGCTCGAAGGCGGGATTGACCGTGATCAGGCGGCCGTCCACCGCGCTGGCGATCAACATGAAGGCGGGGCTGGAGTTAAAACTCTTTTCGAAGGCGGCGTGGGCGTCGCGCTGGGCGGCCTCGATTTGCCGGCGGTGCACGGCCGCCGCGGCCTGATCGGCGACGAACATGAGGAGCTTCAGATCGGCGTCGGTGTAGGCGTGGGGATTGTGGTAGTCCTGCGCCGCGATGACGCCGATGGCGCGGCCGTCGATGATGAGCGGCGCGCCGAGCCAGAGCGCGGAGGGCTGGCCGGTGGGGCGGTAGCGGTTGTCACCGCGGAGCATGACGGTGATTTGCGCGGCCGTGGTGCGGAGGGGCTTGGCGGTGTGCAGCACGTATTCGGTGAGGCCGGCGCCGCGGCGGCGCGGAGCGGGGGGCGAGGTGGTTTCGTCGACGAAATAGGGAAACGAGAGCACCTCGCCGTCCGGGCTGAGCAGCGAGACGTAGAAATTTTTCGCCGAGATCAGGCTGCCGACGATACGGTGCATGACGGCAAAGAGCGCGGGCAATTCGCCGCCCGCCAGCACCGCCTGCGAGATCGCGTAGGTGGCGGACTGCACTTGCTCGCGCCGCCGCATGTCGGTGATGTCGGTGGCGACGGTGAGCAGCGAGGGCACGCCCTCGTGCGTGAGGATGTCGGCATGCATCAGGTAATATCCGATCTCGCCGGATTTGGCGCGGAGGCCGCCTTCGAAGTCGCGCACCATGCCGCGTTCCTTGAGCTGCGCGAGGAAGGCGTCGCGCTGATCCGCGAACGCACAGAGGTTGAGGTCGTCGGTGGTGCGGCCGAGGACTTCCTCGCGCGAGTAACCGGAGGCGCGGCAGAAGGCCGCGTTGGCTTCGGTGATTTTGCGGTCGGAGAGCCGGCTGAGGCCCATCAGGGCCGGGCTCGCGTGGAAACTTTTCTCAAAATACGACTGCGCCTCGCGCCGCGTCGCCTCGATCGCAGCGAGGCCGGGCGGTGGAGAAGGGGTGGTGTCGGGGGAGGGCATCGCAGACGGCAGCGCCCGAGACGGAAAAGAAAGGCGCCGCGCAGCGCAATGACGCGTTGGGCACGCCCGCCCGGAAAGCGCCCCGCGGGCGGCTTTACTTCGACCACCGGCCTTTGCACGCTGCGCGGCGTGAAACGGATTCTGGTCATCGACGACGACGCGAAACTGCGGCAGGCCTACATCGAGTTGCTGAAAGCCGAGGGCTACGCCGTCACCGAGGCGCGCAACGGCCGCGAAGGCGTCGAGATCGCGCGACGCGAGCCGCCCGACCTCGTGCTTTGCGATATCACGATGCCCGAGATGAACGGCCACCGCGTGCTGGAGACCTTGCGCGGCGAGCCGCGGACGGCGCACCTGCCCTTCGTTTTTCTCACCGGCTGGAGCGAGCGGGGTGACATTCGCACGGGGATGAACCTCGGGGCCGACGACTATCTCACCAAGCCGGTCGTGCCCGACGAGCTCATCGACGCCATCCGTTCCCGCTTGCGCCGTGCCGAGGCGGCGCAACCTGCCGCCGCGCCGCGCCGCGCCATCGGTGAGGCCACGCCGGAACAACTGGCCGGGCTGGGTCTCACGCCGCGCGAGGCCGAGGTTTTGTTCTGGGTCGCGCGAGGAAAAACCAATGATGAAATCGCCACCGTGCTCGGCATCGGCCTCACCACGGTGAAGAAACACCTCGAGAGCACCTATGCGAAGCTCAGCGTCGAGAACCGCACGACCGCCGCGGCGATGGCGCTGGAGCACCTGGCGCGCGGCGGGTGAGTGGCGGGAGGCTGCGGGCGGATCGCGTTACTTCGCCGCTGTGGCGGATGGCCCGAAGGCCTCGAACACGTCGCCCTCGGCGAGGGCCACGCCACCGAAAAACTCGATTTGCCGCTTGCTCCAGGGCAAGCGCAAAGAGCCAGCGCTCTGCGTCGCAGGCGACGAAGCCGTAGCGGACGTCCCGCGTATTTCTCCGTTTATCGCATCCTTGCCGCCGCGCGTGCGTCCGGCCATCACTTCACGACCCACATGTGCGCGTTTACCCGGACATTTCCCGCTCTCGTCCTGCTGTCTGCGCCGCTGGCGTGGGCCGCCGAGCCGGGCCTTGAAAAATTCCGCCGCGAAATCGAGCCGATCCTTGCTAAATATTGCTACGACTGCCACGGCAACGGTGTGGATAAGGGCGGCGTGAAACTCGACGAGTTTGCCGACACCACCGCACTCCACGATCCCAAGCTCTGGCTCCGCGCGCTAAAGAATGTCCGCGCCGGCATCATGCCGCCGGCTGACGAACTGCCGCTGCCCGCGGCCGAGGCCGAGAAGCTGATGCAGTGGATCAAACGCGACGCGTTTGGCCTCGATCTGGCGAACCCCGATCCCGGCCGCGCGACGGTGCGCCGGCTCAACCGCGTGGAGTATCGCAACTCGATCCGCGAGCTCACGGGCGTCGACTTCGACACCCAGAAGGAATTCCCCGCCGACGACACCGGCCACGGCTTCGACAACATCGCGGACGTCCTCACGATCTCGCCGATGTTGCTCGAGAAATACCTCGATGCCGCGCAGGCGATTGTCTCGAAGGGCGTGCCGATGCAGTCGCGCGTCGTTGCCGAGCACGCGATCCTCGGGAAGGATTTTGCGACGACCAAGGTCGACACCACGCTGCCCGAGCCACCGAAGGTCGATGTCGCCGCCGTGATGAATCAGCCCACGCCGACCGCCACCCCGGCACCTGCGATCCCGGCGGGTCGTGGTCGTTTTGGCAAAAGGGCCGACGCCGGCCCGCCGCCGATGCGCCGCCCCGTGCCGACGGCGGACGGCGACATGCTCGATCTCTCGTATTACACGCCGGCGACGGTCGTGGCCACGCATCGGGTCGAGCACGCCGGCAAATACCAAGTGCTCGTCGATCTGCGCGCCTTCGAGCGCTACGTGGACAACCAGTTCGATCTGAACCGCTGCAAGCTGACGTTCTCCGTCGATGGCGACGTGCTGCTGGAGCAGGAGTTCGTGCGCGAAGGCGGCAAGAAATTTGAGTTCCCTTTCGATCGCGAGTGGACGGCGGGCGAGCACACGCTGATGATCGAGATGAAACCGATCGGGCCGGACAAGCCGCAGATTCGCCAGCTGCGGCTGAAACTGAACGCCGTGACCGTGCGCGGGCCGATGGCCGAGGAACACTGGGTGCGCCCAGCCGGCTACGAAAAGATTTTCCCCCGCGAGACGCCGGCTGACGCGGCGGCACGCCGCACCTATGCGCGCGAGCTGTTGAAGAAATTTGCCACGCGCGCGTTCCGCCGTCCGGTCGATCCGGTGACGGTCGAGCGGTTGGTGGCACTGGCGGAGACCACCTACTCAATGCCGGGGATTACTTTTGAGGCGGGCGTGGCGCAGGCGATGGTGGCGGTGCTGGCCTCGCCGAGTTTTATTTTCCGCGAGGAGCGCGCCGCGCCGCTGCGCCCGGGCCAGCGGCACCCGGAGGTGGATGAGTTCGCCCTGGCGTCGCGGCTCTCGTATTTCCTCTGGTCGTCGATGCCGGATGCGGAGCTGTTTCGCCTCGCGGGCGAGGGAAAGTTGCGCGCGCAGCTTCCCCAGCAGATGACGCGGATGCTGGCCGACACGCGCTCGCGGGAGTTCGTCCGCAACTTTACCGGCCAGTGGCTGCAGGCGCGCGACATCCCCAACGTCGCGATCACCGCGCGCGATGTGTTTTTGCGCGACAATCCGCAGCCGGGCCTGGATGAGGCGCGCGAGACGTTTCGCCGGATTGGCCGGAAACCCGAAGGTGAACGCACGCCCGAGGAGAACGAGGCGTATGCGAAGGCCAGGACACTGTTCTTCAGTTTTGGTCGCGCCGCGATCCCCGATCTGACGGCCGACCTCCGTCGCGCGATGGCGCAGGAAACGGAGCTGACCTTTGCCCACATCCTCAAGGAAGACCGCAGCCTGCTCGAGCTGATCGAGAGCGACTACACGTTTCTCAACGAGGATCTCGCGAAGCATTATGGCATCGAGGGCGTGATCGGCCGCGAGCTGCGGAAGGTCACGCTCCCGCCCGACAGCCCGCGCGGCGGCGTGCTCACGCAGGGCACGATCCTTGCGGTCACGTCGAATCCCACGCGCACCTCGCCGGTCAAGCGCGGTGTTTTCATCCTCGACGCGATCCTCGGCACGCCGCCCGCGCCGCCGCCGCCAAACATCCCCGCGTTGGAGGACGCCGCGTCGCCCGCCGAACTCAAGAAGATGAACCTGCGCGACACGCTCGCGCTGCACGCCAAGGATCCGCTGTGCAGCTCCTGCCACAGCCGCATGGATCCGCTCGGCCTCGCGCTGGAGAATTTCAACGCGATGGGCATGTGGCGCACCACCGACGCCGGGCAGCCCGTGCTCACGGCGGGCAAACTTATCACGGGCGAAACCTTCGCCGACGTGCGCGAGCTCAAGCACGTGCTCGCGACCGCGCGCCGCCGTGATTTCTACCAATGTATAAGTGAGAAGCTGCTTACCTACGCGCTCGGCCGCGGGCTCGACTACCGCGATGTCACCACCACCGACCAGCTCGTCGCACAGTTGGAGGCCTCGGGCGGAAAACCCTCGGCGCTCTTGCGCGGCATCGTGAATTCCGCACCCTTTCAGCACCGCCGCCAGAGCAGCACCACGCTCGTCCAAGCCACTCCCTGACCATGCACACTCCCGCCGACTCCGCCCGCTCCCAGCAATTCGCCGCGATGAACCGCCGTCACTTTTTGCGCGGCCTCGGCGCGTGCGTCGCGCTGCCCACGTTCGGCTCGCTGTTGTCGGGCCGGCTCTCCGCGGCCGCGGCGGCGACCGCGGCCGGCGCGCAACTCGCCACGACCGCCACCGGCGCGCCGCTCCGCACCGCCTTTGTCTTTTTCCCCAACGGCGCGATCCCTGCGCGCTGGTGGCCGGAGGGCGGCGCGACTGATTTCAAGCTCAACTCCACGCTGCTGCCGCTCGAGCCCGTGCGCCGCCACGTGCAGGTGCTCGGCGGCCTCGATCACATCAACGCCACCGCGGGCAACGACGGCGGCGGCGACCACGCGCGCGGCAACGGCACCTTCCTCACCGGCGTGCGCATCAACAAGAGCGCCACCGATGTCCGCGCCGGCATCTCGATCGACCAGGTGATGGCCAACCGCATCGGCCACCTCACGCGTTTCCGTTCGCTCGAGCTGACCTGCGACATCAACCGCCCCGCCGCGGGCTGCGACTCCGGCTACTCCTGCGCCTACCAATACAACATCTCCTGGCAGTCGCCCACCACGCCCATGACGCCGGAAAACAATCCGCGCCTCGTCTTCGAGCGCCTCTTCGGGGCCGGCGCCCACGGCGAACGCGCCGCCAACTCGCAGGGCCGCCTCCTCGCCCGCCGCTCCGTGCTCGACTTCGTGATGGACGACGCGCGCCGCCTGCAAGGCCGCCTCGACCTTGGCGACAAGGACAAACTCGACCAATATCTCACCGGCGTCCGCGATGTCGAAGCCCGCATCCAGCAGGCCGAAAAATTCGGCCCCAACATCGATCCCGTGCAGGCGACGCCCGCCGGCATTCCCACGAGCCACGCCGACTACGTGGACCTGATGTATGACATGATGCTGCTCGCGTTCAAAACCGACTCGACGCGCGTCGCGACCTTCGTGCTCGGCCACGACGGCGACAACCGCTCCTTCAGCCAAATCGGCATCGCCGAGGGCCATCACGATCTCTCGCACCATCAGAACAACGAGGAGCGCGTCGACAAGGTCGCGCAAATCGACCGCTGGTATGTGGAGCGCTTCGCCGCCTTCCTCCGCCGGCTCGACGCCACCGAGGATGTTGACGGCCACTCGCTCCTGCACAACTCGCGCATCGTTTATGGCGGCGGCAACGCCGACGCCAACCGCCACACGCACGACAACCTCCCGGTCATCCTCGCCGGCGACGGTGGCGGACTGCTGTCCGCAGGCCGCTACGTGCAGCACGGCGCGAAACCGATGAGCAACCTCTTCCTCAGCCTCGCCGATCAAGTGGGTGTGAACGATCTGAAGAGCTTCGGCGACTCGACGGGCCGGCTGGCGAACGTCTGAGGCGGAGTCATGCACTGGAATTGTAGGTCGGGCGACCCCGCCACTGCCACAATTTCGACCAACGAGCCTGAGTGCAAAAACTCTGGCGACAGGGGTGTGTGGATAATACCTCGTGTTCGCCGCGCGACGAATGTTTCCTGCCGCGATGCCCCACGATCCGCACGCCGAGTTCGATCACAAAGTCCTCGATCAAATCGAACACAGCCGGGTCGGTGCCGTGCCCCGGACGCCGCTTTATCAGGACGCGCTCGGTCGCCTGCGCGCCTCGCACCAAATCTACGCCCACGCGGATCACCACGAGGGATTTGTCACCGTGCGATCGCTGGCCATGCGGCCGTGTTTCCACGCGAGCAATCTCGATGCCCTGCGTGCGGGGACGATCGACGAGACGGCGCTCGAGTCCAACGCCAGCATCTTCAGCCGCTACGTGGCCGCGCTGCCGCCCGCGCTCCACGCCAAGGCCGAAACCTTCCGCCTGCTCGTCGCCAGCCGGCCCGCGCACCACCGCAAACACGACGGCGTGATCGCGCACGATCCGGTGCACACGCTCTTCCTCGTGCCGGGTGCGGGCCCGAATCCCGGCATCCCGGGCAATTACCTGCACGGCTCCGTCCTCCAGCTCACCGCCGATCCGGCGTCCGGTTGGGCGTTGCATCTGCACGACAGCGACGACGGCGCGGCGCTCTGCGAGGTGCCGACGCAATCTGCGGCGTTGGAAAAACTGGACGAAACCATCGCCAGCGCACCGTTTCACCTCAGCGAGTTGGTGGCGCTGGGGTTTCGGTTGAAGTGAGTTCGAGGGTGCGGGGGCGGACGGACGTGAAGCCCCTCGGGGGAACCTGCCACGCCTCGTCGAAGAAGCCGGCGTCGACGATCTTGCCGGGCCAGCGCGGGCCGGGGGCTTCGCGGAGATCCATGATGGCGTAGTCGGGGAGCTTGGGGGTCTGGAGCGAGTTGGTGCCGTAGGCTTCGTCGCGGAAATCGATGCCGCTGTTCAGGACGACATAGCGCTGCTGCGTGCTGAGCGGGTTCGGAAACACGAGCACGGGCGCATGGTGGGCGGCGGCGTAATTTTTTCCGCGGAAGGTGAGCGCCTGCGCGTCCCACGTGAGCGGGAGTTTGCCGCCGGCGAGCATTTTGGCGAGGAGCCGGTTGGACGAGGCGTCGCCCCAGAGGACGAGGTGTTTGTTGGCGAGGTCGTCGTCGGTCACGGCGGTGTCGTCCTTCACCGGCGCATCGCCGCGGAAAATGTCGCGCCACATCTTGGTCGCGTGGGCGAGTTCGGCGGCGGACCACGCGGCGACTTTCGCATTCAGCGGCTGGCCGGTCGGGCGCACGAAGAGAAACGGCTCCATGAACGCATCGTCAATCGGGCCACTCAGGCCGGGCATCTTGCGCGTCTGCTGGCGCCAGCGGGCATCGGTGTAGGTGCTGTCGCGGTAGGTCCAGCGGCCGTCCCGTTCCTTCACGAGCCAGTAGTAGGGTTCGACTTTTCCGAGCGACACTGGCTGGCCGTCGACAGTGACGCCGAGCCCCGTCGCTTTATCGCTATCGAGCGAGATGCTGAAAACGCCGACGTTCTTCGTGGTGACGACGAGTTGATCAGACGCGGTGAACTTCATATGCACGTCGGCGCGCTCCCACGATTGCTCCAGCTCCATGATTTTGATTCGGCCGGAGCTGGAGTAGCGAAGCGTGTAGGTGGTGAAGTGATCTTCGTCGGGCCATTTCGTCCGGCTGGTCGCAGTGAGGGCGTCGAGGCGCGCGGCGAGTTGGGTCTTGGATTCGGGGTGATATTTATGCGCGGTTTGCGGGCCGATGATGCGTTCGAGCTTCAGGCCTTCGCCGGCCATCGCGGTTTCCATGATGTCGGCCGACTGTTTTTGCGGATCGATTTCGCCGCTGTAGGCGATGAGCGGGAGGTGGCGGAGATTGGCGGCGTAGCCCGTGGCGTCATACCAACGCCAGAGCTTCTGTTCCCATGGCATGCGCTCGGGTTTTCCGAGTGCGAGCGCCTTGTTGTAAACGGCCGTCTCGGCAAAGCCCGCGCCGGGCGAAGCGGCGGCCCAGAGATCGGGAAAGTGGGTCGCGAGGTGCCAGGTGCTCGCGCCGCCCATCGAGAAACCGCGCACGACGATTTTACCGGCATCGATTTTGTAGGCGCGACGCACGGCTTGCAGCGCCTCCATCACATCGACCTCGCCGGCGAATTTCGTCGCGTTGCAAAACCGGCCGTAGGCGTGGAGCACGATGCCGCCCTCGGGCACGATCTCGCCGGGCTTCGTTTCGTGCTCGGCGATGAAGGCGAGTTCGGTGCGCTTCTCGTTGCGGCCGGAGAGCACGACATCGAGCCGGCGTGCGGGGCCGGCGCCGCGTTTCCAATCGGGCGGCACGACGAGCGCGTAGGGTTGGATTGAATTATCGAGCTTGGAACGGTAGCCGCGGATGATGCAGCCGGTGGCGTCGGTCCAAGTTGCGGTCCCCGCGCGCAACTGCGTGACGCGTTCGCGGCCGAGCGTGAGGAGGCGGCGCGCGAACTCGACCTGTTTCACGTCGAAGAATTCGTCGTAGCGCAGCGGCCAGTCCACGGCCTTGTGGAGAATCTCCGCGTCGGGCAGCAGCGCGAGGAGCCGGGCGTTTTTCGCGGCGGTGAGGTCCGCCGTGAGCGCATCGAGATCGCGACGCAGCTCAGCGGCACCGACGGTGAGTTCAGCGCGCGCGGAGGCGGGAATCGCGACGCCGGCGGGTGGCAGGCGTTTCGCGGGTGGCGGCGGTGGCTGCGCAGAGATTGCTGGCGCGAGGCCGGCCAGCGCGGCGAAGACAAAGCAGACGCGACGAAGAAGAGCGGCGGGGACGGATTTCATGCGGCGGCGGGGTGCGGAAAACTCCGCCGTTACCATCGTCTTGGCAATGCCGCAGAGCTGCGATCCTCTCCGCCGTGGCGACCGCGCGCGACTTCACGCACGGCCGGTTCCCGTTCAGGCACTCTGGAGCGCCGCACCGACGTAGGCCTCGAGTTTTTCCAGCCGGAACGGCTTCGCGAAAAAATCCTCGCCGTCACAGAGGCTCGAGACGTGCGTGCTGCCCGACATCAACAACACCCGTGTCCCCGGCGAGCGCTCCCGCACCCATGCCGCCAAATCGCGCCCCGTGCCATCCGGCAGATGATAGTCGGCGATGACGAGGGCCCACGTTTTGTTCGTGGCGAAACTTTGCTTGGCCGTCACGAGGCTGGCGGCCGCGGCGACATGGAAACCACGTTGCTCAAAATAGCTCACGAGCGTGCGTCGCATTTCGCGGTCGCTGTCGACCACGAGCAGCGAAGGTCCCAAGCCGATGGCCCCGCCAGCAATCATGGCGTGTTCGGAGAGTGAGTCTTGGAGACGACTGGGCAGCATTGACGGCGAAATTGGACCGGTGAATTCGGAAATCGAGCCCACCGATGTGGAGGATTGGAAGGCGCACGTAAAGACTTCTTGGGGTAAAACACCCATCAATCCCTATTTTTCTGAAAATAACCTCCGGTGGAAGCAACGTCCCCGGACAAGCTCGGCCCGACTTGCTTTTCTACGAAGCTACTGCACCAACCGAAGGCGGTGCGTCTCGCTGTCGCCGATGAAGACCCGGCCATCGGCCTCGACGAAAATCCCATGCGGTCGGGCGAGTGCGCATGTGACCGGGTTGCCCTCCGGACCGTCGCCCTTGATGCCGGTCCCGGCGACGAGTTCGATCCGACCGGTGCGCCGGTCGATCATGCGGATGGCGTGGTTCTCGGTGTCGACGATGTAGGCGTTGCCGTTGGTCGGGTGCAGGGCGATGCCCTTGGGGCCGTTGAAAGTGGCCAGTGCCGCCGGACCGCCATCGCCGGTGAAGCCCTTGGCGCCCGTGCCGGCGACAAGAAAAATTTTTCCCGCCTTCAGATCGAACCGAAGGACTTGGTTTCCCTCGCGGGTCGCGAGCCAGAGGTTGCCCTCACGATCGAAGTCGAGCGAGCGCGGGCCGCGCAACGGCGTGCCCGCGATGGGCGCACCGTCGGCTGTGTCGCCGGGTTTGCCCGTGCCGGCGAAAGTCGTGATTACGCCGGTCTTCATGTCTACGCGTCGGATGACGTTGTTGCGGATGTCGCAGATGAAGAGATCGCCGGCGGGGTTGAATTGGATGCTGTGCGGCTGGTTGAGCTGCGCTTGCGCGGCGGGGCCGCCGTCGCCCGCGTAGTCGGGCTTACCGGTGCCGGCGATGGTGGTTATGATCCGAGTCTTGGCGTCCACGCGGCGCACGGCGTGGTTCATCATGTCGACAATGAAAAGATTCCCCGCGCGATCGAAACGGATCTCGTGCGGGAGGTTGAAGGTCGCCGTGAGCGCCGGACCGCCATCGCCCGTGTGGCCCTTGGCCCCGGTGCCGGCCATGGTGGAGATCTTTCCGTCGGCCGTGATCTTTCGCACGCGCTGGCCGCCATATTCGCAAAACCACAGCGCGCCATCGGGCCCGCGGACGACCCCGAAGGGATTGTTCAGCTCCGCCGCGGTCGCGGGGCCGCCGTCACCGGAGAAGCCCTGCGTGCCGGTGCCGGCGACGGTCGAAATCGTCGCGGCGGACACGAGGTGGGCGGAAGCGAGCAGCACGAGAAGGAACGAAGTGGGGCGCATGACGGAAGTAGGGCGGGTCTTTGACCCGCCCTCGAACATTTTCTCGCGTGATGAAAGGGCGGGGCAGAGACCCGCCCTACTTCTTCACTTCCAGCTTTCGTCGAAGAAGCCGGCATCCACGATTTTTCCCGGCCAGCGCGGGCCGGGCGGCGTGCGCAGATCGACGATGGCCCAGTCGGGGAGTTTGGGGGTTTGGAAGGCGTTGTTGCCGTAGCCGTCGGCCCGGAAATCGAGGCCGCTGTTGAGCACGACGTAGCGGCGGGGGTTCAGCGGATTAGGAAACACCAGGATCGGCGCGTGGTTCGTGGCGGCGTAGGTTTTGCCGCGGAACGCGAGTTCCTTGGCGTCCCACTTTATCGGGAGTTGCGCGATAATTTTGGCGAGCACGGTGTTGGACGAAGGGTCGCCCCAGAGGATGAGGTTGTGGTTGGCGATGTCGGCCTCGGTGAGCGCGCGGTCGGATTTCACCGGGGCCTCGCCGCGGAACACATCGCGCCACAGGCGGCACGCCGTGGTGAGCTCGCTCTCGATCCACGCGCCGACCTCGGCGTTAAGCGGTTTGCCGCTCGGGCGCACGAAGAGAAACGGCTCCATGAATGCGTCGTCGACGGGGCCGGTGAGACCGGGGGATTTGCGCAAACCGGTCGCGGGTCCGGCGCGCCAGGCGTCTTTCTCCCGATGGAAATTCAGTTCGCCGTTGGCCGGGCGCAGTTCCACGCCATCGAGCACGACGGTCGTGGCGTTGACGCCGGGAAACGAAATGGCCTCCACGTTCTTCGTGCGCACATCGATCATCAGATTGTCATGTTGGGTCGCGCGCACTTCGGTGAACTCCCAGCTGCGACTGACGCCTTCGATGCGCACCCACGCGGACTCCGGGTAGCGCAGCGTGTAGGTCTGAAACCAGATTTCGCGCGGATTCAGATCGCGACCGCGCGTGATCAGTTCCTCGAACCGCTTCGTGAGTTCGATCTTGGTTTCGGCGTGATAGGAGTGGCCGGTTTTGGGCCCGATGAACCGCTCAAGTTTCAAGCCCTCCTTCGCCATCGCGGCCTCCATGAGATCGGAGGCTTCCTTCTGGCCGTCGATTTCGCCGGCGTAGGCGAGGGTGGGGACGTTGAAGAGATTGCCGGAGATGCCGGTGCCCTCGTATTGGCGCCAGAGGAGCTGCTCCCACACGGGGCGCACTTCCTTGCCGGGCGCGCCGGCCTTGGTGAAAATGGGCGTCTCGGCGAAGCCCGCGCCGGGCGACGCGGCGCACCAGAGTCCGGGAAAATGCGTGGCGAGGTGCCACGCACTGCCGCCGCCCATCGAGAATCCGGCGACGGCGAGGCGCTGCGCGTCGATGCGATACTGGGCGCGCACCGCCGCGAGCGCCTCGAACACATCGACCTCGCCGGCAAACTTCGTCGCGTTGCAGAACCGGCCGTAGGGCACAATCGTGATGACGCCCTTCGGGGTAAGCTGCGGCGGGCCGGCCTCGCGCTCGGCGAGGAAGGCGAGCTCCGTGCGCTTCTCGCCGCGGCCGAGGAGCCAGACCATCGCGGGCGTGGGCTTCGCGAGATCGAGTTCGGTAGGGACGACGAGCCCGTAGGGCTGCACGGAGCTGTCGAGCTTGGAACGGTGGCCGCGGAGGATAAGGCCGCGGGCCTCCAGCCACGGCGTCTGTTTCGTGCGGAGCTGGGCGACGCGCTCGCCGCCCTTGGCGAGCAGGGTGCGGGCGTAGGAGATTTCCTTCGCGGAATAAAACGTGTCGTCGGCGAGCGTCCACGCGACGGCCTTGTGGAAAATCTCCACATCGGGCAGCAGCGCGGCAAGCTTTGCGTCACCGGCGAGTTCGCGCGCGAGCATATCGATGTCGCGCCGCAACGCCGCTGCGCCGGTGGCGAGCTCCACGCGTTCTGCGTCGGTTAGCGTGATGCCGGGCGCGGGGATTTTCTTCGGTGGCGCGGGCGGCGTCTGGGCGAATGCGAGCGATGAAAACGCGACGGCGGCAAGGGCGAGAGTGATGGGGCGCATGGGAAAAAGAGCAGGGCGGGTCTT
The DNA here is from genome assembly GCA_025352845.1 of Opitutaceae bacterium. Classification (GTDB taxonomy): domain Bacteria; phylum Verrucomicrobiota; class Verrucomicrobiia; order Opitutales; family Opitutaceae; genus ER46. The sequence continues at coordinate 66 of JANXSC010000358.1, read as the reverse complement.
TGACCCGCCCTGGCTTGTGCGGGGTGCGTTTGGGTAGACGCGGAAACGTGGGAACGGAAAGGGCGG
>JANXSC010000310.1 GCA_025352845.1 Opitutaceae bacterium | reverse complement strand
GCTATTTCAAGTCGACAAAAAGAGCGGATTTTCACGGTGGGCGGGCGCGCCCCCGTGCCCGCATCTAGCCACGCTCATCGCGCTCTTCCATGCGGGCACAGGGACGTGCCCGCCCACCTTTCGCTATCTGCATTTTCTCCGTGCTCCGCCGAGCGTTCCGTGGTTTGAAACGGTCGCTCCCATGAAAATCGGCTTCTGCACGGATCCCGCCACGCTCGCCACCCTGCCCTCGCGTCCCGACTGCGACTTCATCGAGGGGCACGTCGTCAACTTCCTCGCGCCCGAGGCCCCCGATGCCGACTTCGCGCCGCGCGCGGCGGCGTTGCGCGCCTGCGGTTTTCCGATGCCGGCGGCCAACGTGCTGCTGCCCGCCACGCTCAAGTGCAGCGGGCCCGATATCGACTACGCCCGGCTCGACCGCTACGCGCAGATCGTCTTTCGCCGCGCGAAGGAGGTCGGCATGTCGCTCATCGTCTTCGGCAGCGCCGGCGCGCGCATGGTGCCGCCGGGCTTTCCACTCGCCACGGGCTTCGAGCAATACGTCGATCTGCTCCGGCAGTTCGGCCCGCTCGCGGAGGAAAACGGCGTGACGCTCGTCGTTGAGCCGCTCAACCGCGGCGAATGCAATCTCGTCAACACGATCCTCGAGGGCGCCGAGGCGGTGCGCCGCGCCAACTCGGGCGGCGTGAAGCTGCTCGTGGATATTTTCCACATGCTGCGCAACGGCGAATCGCCCGACGACATCGTGAAGGTCGGCCCGCTCATCCGCCACGCGCACATCGCGGAGAACAAGGACCGCGCCGCACCCGGCGTGAACGGCGAAAATTTCCGCCCGTTTCTTCGCGCCCTCCGCCGCACCGGCTACAACGATCTCCTCGCGCTCGAACCAATTTGGACGGACCTGCCAAATCAACTCGGCCCCGCGTTGAAGGAGATGCGGCAGCAGCTCGCGGATTCGGGGTATTGAGCGCGAAAAAATCTGCGGAAGATTGCCGGCACCGGCAGTCACGCGGTCGCGGGAGCATCGCTCCAGCTCAAGCGTCGTCGTGACGCTGAATTTCCGCGCTCGCCGTCGTGCACGCGTGCGTCGGACGCCACACCGCGCGGCGGATGCAGCTTGCTCTGAAAACCGCGGACACGTTCCCTGCGAAGAAATCCCGTGAGCCGATCGTCATCCAGCCCTCCCGTCATCCGCTCCACGGCGGAGTTTGCCCGCTATGTCGGGTTGTCGCGCAGTGCCGTCTCCCGCGTGATCAACCATCAACCCGGCCTGCGGCGCTCGACCATCGAACGCGTGATGCGGGCGATGCACGACACGGGATTCGCGCCGAACGCGCACGCCGCACACCTGCGCGGCAAACCCTCGACGATGATCGGCGTTTGCGTGGAGAACCTCGTCACGCTGTCCGGAGTGAGCAAACTCGCCGAGTTGCAGGAGCTGCTCGCGGCGCGCGGCTACACCGCGCTGGTCGAGGTGGATCGGCCGGGGGCGGGACGGAGGATGGTGCAGCACTTCCTCTCGCTGCGCGTGCAGGCGATCGTGTTCATCGGCCATTTTGCACCGGCGCAGCTCGCCGAGCGCATCGCCGATCTCCGGCGGCACGGCACGCCGCATGTGGTCGTCGATCATTCGAGCTGCCGCGACGCGCCGACCGTCACGCTAGATCGGGCGGCCGCGATGGAGCAGGTCGTCGCCCACCTGCACGGGCTCGGGCACCGCCGTTTCGGGTTGCTGGGCATCTCGGGCAGTTTCCAGACGGTCACCGATCGCCTCGACGGCCTGCGGCGCGCGCTGGCGCGGCGAGGGCTCCAGTTCGACCGATGCACGGTGTCGCTCGACCACCGGCACATCCGCCACGATCACTTCGAATACGGCCGGACCCTCGCGCAGGAGTTTGCGCGGGCTCCTCGCCGGCCGACCGCCTTCATCGCGGTCAATGATGACACCGCAGCCGGCGCGCAACTAGAGTTCCAAGCGCTGGGTCTGCGTGTGCCCGAGGATCTCTCCATCGTCGGATTCAACAACCAAAATTTTTGCCAGATGCTGCGGCCAGCACTCACCAGCGTAGATCAACAGATCGTGCCGACCATGCGGGCCGCGGCCGAAATCGTGCTCGCCTCGATCGGCCGCCCGCTGCCGCGCTCGCCGGGG
>JANXSC010000197.1 GCA_025352845.1 Opitutaceae bacterium | reverse complement strand
TCCGAGGATGTCGGCGGGAAAACCCTCCGCGATCACGTCGGCCGCAGGCAGCCGCTCGTAATGCACGGGCACGCCCCGGGCGAGCGCGCGGATTTCCGGCGGGAGCTGGCGCTGCGCGCCGCCCACGGCATCGGCGGCGATTTGCGTGAGGCGGTCGAATTCCATGGCGCGGGCTATGACCGCAGCTCGGCGGAGAGGTCGAGTTTTTCGAAGCGCTGGCCGAGCCACCACAGCGCACACCATGCTTCGCCGACGAGCACGGCGAGGACGGCGAGCGTCGCGATGACTACCGTGCCCGCCGGACCGAGGAAGCGCCAAAAAATGAAACCGGCCGACACCGCCGCCAGTCCCGCAGGCAGGAGCGCAAACGCCATCGTGAAGAGCTGCGCGAAAAAGAAAATCATCCGCTGCCCGACGACTTCGGGGCCGCCGCCGCGTGTCCTCGTGAGTTGAAACCAGCTCGGAAACAGCAGCGCGGCGGCGTTGGGCACGATGAGTTGCAGCGTGACGAGCGCGGGCGTCACCAGCGCGACGGCCAGTGCGCCCGTCAGCCGCACGGTTGGCGTGAGCCACTGAACTCCGGTGGCTTCAGGTTGGAGGGTGAGCGCCAGCGTGAGGAGCGCGAGCCAGAGCACGCCGGTGAGAATTGCCACCGGGGTCAGCAATTCGCCGAGCACGACCTGCCAGCCGGCGAGCGGATAAATTTTGAGGATATCGGCGTTGGGCAGATCGCTGCGGATATCCTGCCGCGCAAATTGCGGCCCGACCACGATCATGTAACCCGCAATAAAAAGGGTGCCGATCGCGACGGTCGATTGCAGGCCCGGCTGCGAGCGCAGCCACGCCGATCCCGCGACGATAACGGCCGCGGCGCCGAGCCACACGCGCACGTTGAAGTAGGGCCACGCCGCGAGCAGGTTTTTCCACAGAAACGCCAGCTCCGGCCGGCCGGCCGGCGGGAGGGAAAATGGTCCCGGCCGCGCCTTCGTCGGCGCCTGCGTCCGCCGCCCGCCCGCGCGCCACGCGGCGATCCGCGCGCTGCGCTTTTGCGCGTATTCGACCGACGAGTCTTCAAACGCCACCGCCGACCGCACGACCCAGAGGTAGTGGAACGCGACGACCGCGAGCGCCGGCCCGAGGGCGAGGAAAAATGCCCGTGCGTCCACCGCGAGAAACGGCCCGATCGCAAATTTGAAAGGCCACAGCAGCCAGCTCAGCGGGGCCGTGCCCGCCAGCGCGACGATGCCGGTCGTGAGCGAGCGCAGCTCGACCTCCGCGCCCGAAATGACCAACGTGGAGTCGGCCGGCAGCCGCCACAGCGCGACAGCAAACACCGCCGCGATTGCCACGAAGACGAGGAGCCGCCGCCGCCACGCGCCGAGCCCGAGATCGGCCCGGCGCGTGAGCGTGAAATTCGCGCCGCTGAAGTGCAGGTTGAGCGTGGAGAAAACAAACCACCACCCGAGCGCGTGGGTGAGGGCGTTTCCGCCGATGAGCGACCAGCGGTTGGAAAACAGCATCATCACCACCGCGCCGAGCAGGCTGCGCAGCTGCGCGCTCAACAGCCGGAAGTGCACGAGTCGCCGCCGCGAAATCGGCGCGGGAAACAAAAACGCGATCTCCGCCTCGGTGAAGCCGAGCGCCGCGCGCTGCGTGGGCACGACCCAGATGAGAGTGGCGAAAAAGAGGAGCGCGAGCGCGCCTGCCGCGGTGAGTGCCGGCAACCACTCGGCCGGCAGCCGATCCTGCGCCGCTGCCGTCACCTCCCAAGCCTGCGCCGCCGCAGGGTTTCGGGAATGAGCAGTCGGGCCCGGGCCGAAGCCACGGAAAAAAAAGAAATAGAAATACGCGCAGCCGACGATCGCCCCGAGGAGATATTTCGGCTGCCGCAGCCGCTTGGCGCGCGCGATCACCCAGTTCTTGAACGAGGTGAGACGGAGGTAGACGAGGGCGCCAAGCATGGGGTCAAAGGACCAAAAGACTAAGGGATCAAAAGACCAAAGGACTGGCAGTCACCGGACCTGCGAGGGCAAGGCCCTTGGTCTTTTGGTCCATAGTCCATTGGTCCCTTCAGCTCTCCGTCCCGCCCGTGGCGCGGATGAAGATTTCCTCGAGGTTCACGTTCGGCTCGCCGTTGCTGAAGCGCGTCGCGACCTCGGCGATCGTGCCGTCGGCGATTTTTTCGCCACGTTTCAGGATCATCACGTGCGTGCAGACTTCCTCGAGGAGATGCAGCAAATGCGAACTCAACACGATCGTCGCGCCGGCGCGGGCGCGCGTGACGATGGATTTTTTCATCCGGCGGATGCCGAGCGGATCAAGGCCGGTGAGCGGCTCGTCGAAAAACATCACCTGCGGCGCGTGCAGCAGCCCGCACGCGATGGCGAGTTTCTGTTTCATGCCGCGCGAGAGTTCGCCGGGGAGCTGGTCGGCCTTGTCGGCGATTTCGAATTCGTCGAGCAAGGGCTGCGCAATCGCCTCGTGGTGCGCGACGCCGTAGATGCGCGCGACGAAGGTGAGATGCTGCCGCACCGTGAGGTAGTCGAACAGCCGCGGTTCGTCGGGAAAGAAGGCCAGCGCGCGCTTCGCCGCGATGGGATCGGCGGCGATGTCGTGTCCGGCGATGCGCACCGTCCCGGAACTCGCCGGGATGATGCCCGCGAGGCAGCGCAGGGTGCTGGTCTTGCCCGCGCCATTCGGGCCCACCAGGCCCAGCACCTCGCCCGGGCGGACGGTGAACGACAACTCTTTCACCGCAGTGAAGTTCCCGTAACGTTTGGAGAGTGCGCCGACCTCAATCATGGGCGGGGACGCTGCGGGGCGAAAGGCCGCTCCGCAAGCCCGCGAAAAAATTGAGTAACCGTTCCGCAATCCCGCCGTCTTGCCCCGGACGCGGCCATAGCCGCTACCCTTAGTCCCCTCCCTCAACCCACACACGCTTCGTATGAAAATCAATAAAGCTCTCGTTTGCGCCATCGCGGCTTTCGCGGTCGCGTCGACCTCCGTTATCAACGCCCAGGAAAAAAAGGGCCGCGGCGCCCAGACGCCCGAACAGCGCATTGAGCGTCTCGAGACGGCCGTCGGCACCCTCACCGCCGAGCAGAAAAAGAAGATCACCGACATCTACGCCAAGAGCGCCGAGAAAATGGCCAACGCCTCTCAGGAAGAGCGTGGCACGATGATGCAGGCCGTGCAGAAGGAAGTGCGCGCCGTGCTCACCGCCGAACAGCAGGCAAAGTTCGACGCCATGCCCCAGGGTGGCAAAGGCGGCGGCAAGAAGAAGAGTAACTAAGCTGCCTTAAGAATTGTCAGGGGTTGGTGTTAGTTGCCGCCGCGGATCGCAGCCCGCGGCGGCTTTTTTGTGCCCAGAGGATTCGCTTCGACTCGCGGGGTGCGGCGCGCAGCGTCCCGTGATGCCGGAAAAAATCAGCATTGTGATCGTGGGCGGGGGAGCCGCGGGATTTTTCGCGGCCATCGCCTGCGCGGAAAAACTCGGTGCGCGCGGCGAGGTCACACTTTACGAGGCCACAGCGCATCCGCTCGCGAAGGTGCGCGTCTCGGGCGGCGGCCGCTGCAACGTTACGCACGCGTGCTTCGAGCCGCGCGAGTTGGGGAAAAAATATCCGCGCGGCGGGCGCGAATTGCTCGGGACCTTCCACCGCTGGCAGCCGCGCGACATGATCGCGTGGTTGGCGGAACGCGGCGTGGAAACGAAAACCGAGGAGGACGGACGGATGTTTCCCGTGTCCGACGACTCCGCCACGATCGTCGATTGCCTGACGGCCGCGGCGGAAAAAGCCGGCGTGCATGTCGTCACGAGCATGGGTGTGCGCAAGGCCGAGCGCACGAATCGCGACGGCGAGCCGCCGAGTTTTTGGATCACGCTCACCGACAGCTCCGGCGTGCGCGCTGATCGCCTGCTGCTCGCGACGGGCGGCAACCGCTCCTCCGCGGGCTTCATGATTGCGGAGGCGCTCGGCCACACGATTGAACCGCTGGTGCCGTCGCTCTTCACGTTTCACATCGACGACGCGCGGCTTGTCGGACTCTCGGGCGTGGCGGTGGAGAACGCCGTCGTGAGCGTGCCCGGCACCAAGCTTCGCACCGACGGCCCGATGCTTGTCACGCACTGGGGCCTGAGTGGCCCGGCGATTTTGAAACTCTCCGCGTGGGGCGCGCGCGAACTCGCGGCGCAAAATTACGAGTTTCCGCTCGTGGTGAACTGGGTGCCGCCGCACACGCGCGAATCACTCACGCGCGAGCTGGCCGGCGTGCGGGAAAAAAATCCGCGGAAACAAATCGCCACGTGGAGCCCGCTCGCGATGCCGCAGCGCTTGTGGGAGCGCCTTGTCACCTCCGCAGGCATCACCCCCGTGACGCCATGGGCGCAGGTCGGCAACGCCGCGCTCGGTGTGCTCGCGACCCAACTCACCGCCGCGGAACTGAAAGTCGTCGGGAAGAGTTTGTTCAAAGACGAGTTCGTGACCTGCGGCGGCGTGCGCCTAAGCGAGGTGGATTTCAAAACGATGCAGAGCCGCCTCTGTCCCGGCCTGCACTTCGCCGGCGAGGTGCTCGACATCGACGGCGTGACGGGCGGTTTTAATTTCCAATCCGCATGGACGACTGGATGGTTGGCCGGCCAGGCGATGGCGAGGCCTGAGCTGTGCTCAGGCAGTTGAAAGGTGAAGGTCACCGTAGGGCCTGAGCTTGCTCAGGCCTGCTGGCGCGGCGCGGGCGGCGGGCCTCGACCAAGGTCGAGCCCTACATTTCACAATCACGCGCCTTTCGTCCGCCGGTCGAGCCGGTAGAGTGGCGCATCCTCGAAGAGCCGCGCGGTGCGCAGCCGGCCGAGAAATTCAAAACTCACCGCCACCAGATCCTCGGCGCAGCAGAGCGCGGCGAATTCCTGGCTCACGTAAACCTGCCCCGCCGCCGTGATTGGGCCGAGCCGTGCGGCGTGGTTCAGGTGCGCGCCGACGCAAGACTCGCGTCCCAGCACCGGATCGTGAAACGCAAACACCGGTCCGGCGTGCAGCACGATGCGGATGCCGAGATCCTCTGGCAGCCCGCACTCCGCCCACGGCGTGCGTGCCACGAGATCGCGGAGCGCGAGCGCGCAGTTCGCGGCGTCAGGCAGCTGCGCAAATACGAGCGAGAGCGAGCGGCCCCAGCTCTCCGCGACGAGCGGCGCATGGGGCAGTGCGCCGACCGCCGCCGCGAGCGCGCCCTTGAATTCACGGATGAACGCCGGCATCTGCCGGTCCGTGATTTTTTTGTAGTTCACCACCTCGGCGAACAGCATCGCGCGAATGTCGTGGCTGATGCCGTCGGCTGTCGGCCGCGTGGGATTTTCGCCGACCGATTCACTCGGCGTCGCCGCGGTCGCCGCGGCCGATCCGATTGGGAGGATGTGTGGTGTGAGTTTGCGACGCGTCCATTCGGCGACGAGGCTCGCCGTGCCACCGGGGAAGGCGGCCGGCACGCCGTCCCAGACCGCAAGCGCCTCGAGCTCGAGATCGAGCGCCTGCGCCTGCAGCACCGCGAGGCCGGTGAGGATGCGGTTCGCATACACGAGTCCGGTCATCGCCGCCGGATCGGCTTCGGTGGCGTCGAAATCCGCGGGGCTCGCAATGAGACAGGTCGAGGCCATTCCGACCACGGTGTGAAAACGCCGCTCCCATTCCGGTCCCGCAAAGCTCACGCTCTGCCGCTTGAAGGTGTCGATCGGGCACGGCAGCACGAGGTGCACGGCGGCACCCAGCTCCAGCAGGCACTCGCAAAAAATCAGATCGGCGCCGCACGCCGCGGAGGAGTAGCCGAAGCTCGGCTTGATTTTTTTCAGGTGCGCCATCAGTGCCGCGCGCACGGCCGGCTCGCGCTCCGCACTAAACCGCGGCGTCGCGCGCCCCGGCTGGTCGATCATGTGACCGGTGAACATGACGACCGACGGAAACTCGAAGCACCGGTCGATCCAGCCCGTGCCCTGCTCGCCGCTGCCGACGAGCCCGCGGACGCGCTCACGGATCGAGGCGAGGTCATACCAATGGCGGCGGCCGTCATTACGCTGGTGCGCGTAGAAGCCGACGATTTCGTGCGCCTGCTGCCGCATCGAGGCGAGGTCGCGCCAGCGGCCGGGAAAAACTTTCGTCGCCTCCAGATAATATTTCCCCGCCACCGTGGTCGCGCCCTGGTGCGTGAGCGCCTCCGCGAGCGTGGCGAGCAGCCAACCGTCGGGTTTCACGAGTTTGTGGCCGAGCTCGATGCGGCAAAATTTCTCCACCTTCCGCGCGCACTCCTTCGCTTTTTCCAACTCGCCCAGTGCCGCGAGCGTGAAGGCGAGGTTGATGCCGGGGTAATACGATTCCTTCAGCGCAAACGCGTCGCCGTAATATTTGCACGATTGCCGCAACTGCTCGAGCCCGCTCGCCGGATCGCCGGCGCGGCGCCACAGCTCCTTGTGCACGCGGCCGAGCAGGCAGAGCGTCTCCTCGTCTTTCTCGGCTCCGGGCTCCCGCAGAAGTTTGCCGAGTTCCTCGCGCGCGGCGTCGAGGGCGCCGGTCTGCGCGAGTGCGAGGGCGAGCTGTTGTTGCAGCATCCGGTCGCTGCCAAAGCGCGCGAGCCCGTCGCGCGCGACCTCGATCGCGGTGAGGAGCTGGCCGGCGGACACTGCCTGCTTGGCCGACTGGCCGTATTCGGCCACGTCTTGGGAAAAGGGCGGCGGGGTGCGACCCGCCTCGTCGGAGCTTTCGTAGGTGATCACTGGCGCGGACCGTGACGGATTTTCACCCTGCGGCAATCCCGCGGTGAACGGAAAATGCCAGACGTAGCGCGGTCAGCCTGACCGCGGTTTCCGAGCCAGCCCGGGCAGGCTGCCCGTGCTACGGTGCGCGCTTGTGCCTTTGCTTCCCATCTCTCCTTCTCCCTGTCTCTCCCTCTCCGCGAAAATGCTCAGCTACCTCGAACTTCTTCTCCTCGTCGTGCCGGTCTTCGCCGTGATCGGCGTCGGCGTGGCGGTGCGGCGCGTGCATTGGATCGAGGGCGAGGCGGAGACGAGTCTCATCCGGCTCGCGGTGAATGTCTGCTACCCGTGCCTCATTTTCGAGTCGGTCGCGAACAACGCCGCGCTGCGCACGACGGAAAATTTGCTGCTGCCGCCGCTCGTGGGTTTCGGTGTCACGTTTCTCGGCATCCGCGCCGGTCTGCTCGTCGCGAAACTGATCGGGCTTCAGGTCGGCTCGGGGCTGCGCACGTTTGCGCTCTCCGTCGGCATCACCAACTACGGCTACCTCCCGCTGCCGATCATGGCGGGCCTCTGGGGCGCGGAGAGCCGCGCGGTGCTGATGGTGCACAACGTCGGCGTCGAGATCGCGCTCTGGACCGTGGGGCTGCTCGTGCTCAGCGGCGAATCGCTGCGCGACGGCTGGCGGCGCATTGTGAGCCCGGTCGCGATCACGCTCGTCGTCGCCGTCGCGTGCAACCTCTCCGGCCTCACGCCGCACCTGCCGAAAGTTCTGACCGACACGATTCACGCGCTCGGCGTCTGCGGCATCCCGCTCGGGCTCATCATGACGGGCGTGAGCCTCGCGAGCTTCGTGGGCAAACCGCGCGAACTCTTCGACGCGAAGGTGAGCCTCGCCGCGATGGCGTTGCGCCTCGGCGCGCTGCCGGTGGCGATGCTGCTGCTCGCGAAATTCCTCCCGTGCTCCGTCGAGTTGAAACGCGTGATCGTGGTGCAGGCCGCGATGCCGACGGCGATGGTGCCGGTGATCCTCGCGCGCCTCTACGGCGGCCACCCGCGCACCGCCGTGCAAATCGTGCTCGGCACGACGGCCGTCGGCATCTTCACGATCCCACTCTGGCTGCGCGCGGGGCTGGCGTGGGTGGGGGTTTGACGGAGTGGGAAACGCTCATTTCTGCTCCGCCGATTTTTTCCGCACTTCGGCGTAATAGGCCTTCGCTTGCTCCACCAGCGGCGCGAACTGCGGATGGTCGCGGACAGGATCGAGGGCCGGGTCGAAGAGAATCGCGGCTGCCACCGCCCGCCGGTTTCTTTCAATCGAAAACAGCTCCGTGATTTCGCGCACCGCTTGGTCCGGCGTATCAACCAGGTTGCCCGCTTCGAGGCGTTCGATCGCGGTCGTTGCGTCGACTTGAGTCACGAATTGCCCGTGAAGCGCGAGGGCGGTTTCGGCCTCCTTGCGCTCGCCAAGCAGGGCGTGCAATCGCGCCTTCCATAGCAGTTCGCGCGGAGCGGTAGGATTTGCCTCGTGGAGCCGTTGCACCTCTTTCAGGGCCACCCGCCACTCCACCTGGGCGGCTTGCAACCGGCCGGCGCGGCGGTGGGCGAGTCCCTTCCAGTAAGCGGTCGGGCCGTTGAGATAAATCCTCGCGAAATACGCGCTGCCCTGATCCAAGACGCGCAAGACCCGTTCCGGCTCGTTGACGGCGAACCAGACGGTCACCGCCACGGCGGCCATGCGGTCGTCGTGCAGGAGAGTGGGCGACACTTTTTCGAGTGCGGCGCGCGCAGCGATCGGATCTCCGAGGGTTTGGAGCAGAACGCTGATTTTTGCTCTGTGCGCCTGGTCGTAGTTCGGGGCGAGCGCGAGTGCGCGGTCGTAGGCCGCGATGGCCTCGTCGTAGCGGTCACGGCGCAGCGTATCGCCCTGAAGGAATTCTGCGATGGGGTCCCCGCCCGGCAACGCCGCGGCGCGCGCCAGAAAAGCCAGTCCCTCCTGCTCCGTTTCCTGGTTTTGGGCCAGTGCGGCCCCGAGAATTCGCGACATTAACTTGTCGCGCGGTTGACGCGCCACGAGTTCGCGCAGACGCCGGATGGCGTCGGCCCGAGTGAGTGGTTCGATCCGCATCGCGAAGGCCTGCGCAAACAGCGCGTAGTCCGAGTTTGGCGCGAGCTTCACCGCGCGCTCGGCTTGAAAACGCGCGTCCTTTGCGCGCGCCGGCGTGCGGTCGTGGGGCATGAAGTAGGAGCCGCACGAAAGGATGGCCAGCGACGCCCACGCCTCGGCATCGCTCGGATCGAGATCGATGGCGCGCTTCAGGAATTGCTCGGCCTGCTTGAAATCTTCGGGCGTGGCGAAGTCCCACGGCTCGTAGAGCGCGCGGGCCTTCGCGACCCATTCGCGCGCGGGGGAAACGGGAGCCGTGGGCGCGGGTGCGAGTCGAGGTGAAGCGGGTGTGGCGGGCGCGGATTTCGCGGCGGCGTTAGCTGCGAGGGCCTGCGCTTTGGCGACGAGTTGGGCGATTTCCTCCGGGCTGCGGCGTGGGCGCAGGACGATGAAGGCGATGAGAGCAACGACGACCGCGACTATGGCCCAGACTGCTGCGGGGATGTGGCGGGTGGTTTGTTGTAGGGCGGGGTCTCCTGACCCCGCCGGTTTGGAATG
>JANXSC010000160.1 GCA_025352845.1 Opitutaceae bacterium | reverse complement strand
GAATTCCGCGCTGCCGACAAATTTCAGGTAGAGCGGGACGAGCAGCACCCCGTGCAACAACATCAGCGCCACCGTCGAATATTGCAGGACGAGATTCCATGTCACCTCGCGCCGATCCGTGGTGTGATCCGCCGTCATCATTCCGCCCCCGATTTTCGCCCTGCGCAACCAGTCACGGCTTCGCCCCGTCGCTTCCCTGCGGAAGAAACCGATCGCAACTGCGGACTCGTTGTCACCGTCAATTCGGAAACCCGGTCTCGCTTCCGGATTCGCACAATCCGGCGCACCGACCGAAACCACCGAATGACTTGAGCCGCACGCCATGGCGCTTACAAGCCCGAGCGCAGTGTCCCTGTTTGCCAAAAAAAGAGGGGCGGGGATAAACCCCGCCCCTCATCGCCGACAACCCAGCTGCGACACTCCCACCGGCCGCGAGGCCAGGGCCACTTCGCGCGAGCCGATCGGGTCGCCCTTATTTTTTCAACGCGTCCAGTTTCGCCGGCACGCTGAGCACGGCGCGCGCGAGGTCCACCAGCAGGTATTGCAGAAGGAAGACGAAGTAGACCCCGATCGGCACGAGGCACGCGATCACCAGCAGCGCCGAGCCAATCTGGCCCGTGGGTATCTGCACCGGCACGGGCACCAGACTGACGATACCCTGCGCGATGGCCGCAAACGCCCCGGGTTCGCCGAAGAAACTCATCAGCACGGCGAGTGCCCCCGCCACGGCAAACAGGGCGAAACCCAGCGGCGCCAGTTTCAGCGCCGCCTTGAAGAAAAAGGACACCAACCCGATCGCCTCTTCGCCGGCGGTGCCTCCTCCCGTGCCCACGTTGGCCATGCGCGGATGCAGCGCCATCGCGCCGAAGCACGTGAGCGACAAGCCGGTGCAGAGCGCCGGCAGCAATGGCAGCGCATCGCGCACGCGAATCGCGGTCGCGACCCCGCCAAGCAGCGCGCCGGCCGCGAGGAGCAGCGCCAGCAAGCCCGCGCATTCAAGAAAGGCCGGCGAGGAAACGCGGCTCGGCGTCGCATCGATCACCGTGTCGGCGGCGTCGAGAAACCGCATCGCGACAAACTGCGCGACCGCCAGCGCCACCACGAGGCCAAGCCCGATGACAAAGACCGCAAACGAGTTTTGCCGCACCGCCGCGTAGATCGCGTAGACGAGCGTGAGCGCGCCGCCGCCGAGCACGGCGTAGTGGCCGACCCGTTTTGCGAGGGCGAGCGCATCCTCGACCAGCGTGGGGCTCAGGAGGCGCGCGACCGCGTCGAGCACCCCGCCGACCTTTTCGCCGAGCAGCGTGTTGCGGAGCAAACCCGCGCCCGAAGACGCGGACGGCCGGCCGCCTTTAACCGGCCCGGCGGGAATGTTTTCGACGCGGGCGAGTCCGGCGAGGTTCGCGGACGGAGTTTGCGCCGTGGGCGCGGGGGCGATTTCTTGCTCGTGCATGGGGCTGTTTATTGGGGGATCGTTTTTGTTGCTGGACGGAAAACGAGTGGGCTCCGCACGGAAGCGACGGCGAAGGGGGTGCTGCGCGCGTCGAGAGCGGAACTCCCGGGGGGTCAGACGCGAAGACTGCGTTTCTATTCAAAAAAACTTTGGCCTTTCATCGGGCCAGCCGGCGCGCATCGTGGCCATCAGGCAAACGTCTTGCCGCGCAGCCCTCACCCGCCGCGGCTCGCCGCCACCTCACGCCATGAATTTCCTCCCGTCACCCCGCGGTTTCGCCCCCTATGTCTCGACGCGGCGGCCGCTCTCGCGCCGCCAATTTCTGCGCGGCACGGGCATCGCGCTCTCGCTGCCGTTTCTCGAGTCGATGCTGCCGGGCTTCGCGCGCGCGGCCCTGCCCTCGTCCCCGCTCGCGCCGGGCGCGAAGCCGCGCCGGATGTTCGCCATCTGCAACAATCTCGGGCTGCTCGGGGATCAGTTTTTTCCAACGGGTGCGGGGCGCGGCTACCAGGCGTCACCGTATCTCGAGAAACTGCAGGCGCACCGCGGCGATTTCACGGTGTTCAGCGGCGTCTCGCATCCCAACGTCGATGGCGGCCACCCGGCGGACGTTTGCTTCCTGACCGCAGCACCGCATCCGGGCAGCAGTTCATTTCGGAACACGATCTCGCTCGACCAGCACATCGCCGAGCGTCTCGGCACGCTCACGCGCTTCCCGTCGCTCACGCTCGCCGTAAACACCCGCACGCGCAGCCTATCGTGGACGGGCACGGGCGTCGCGATTCCGCCCGAGGACAAGGCGGCGGAGGTCTTCAAACAACTTTTCCTCCAGGGCTCGCCCGCACAGGTCGAGGCGCAGGTGCGCCGGCTCGACACGGGCCGCAGCATCCTCGACACCGTCGCCGACCAGGCGAAGGAGCTCCAGCGCGGCGTAACTGCGCGCGATCGCGACCGGCTCGATCAATATTTCACGAGCGTGCGCGATCTCGAGGGGCGGTTGCAGGCGTCGCAGGGTTGGGAGCGCCATCCGAAGCCCGTCGTGAAGGCGCCCGTGCCCGTCGATCCCGCGAGCCCGGCGGCCTACATGGAAAAAGTGAAGGTGATGTATGATCTCGCGCGGCTCGCGTTCGAGACCGACTCCACGCGCGCCGTCACGCTGATGCTCGATAGTGTCTCCACGCCCGTCCTCGAAATCCCCGACGTGAAGATCACCGACGGCTACCACAACCTCTCGCACCACGGAAAATCCGAGACAAAGCGCTCGCAACTGAAGACGATCGACGAGCTCCACATGCAGCTGCTCGCCGGCCTCCTCGCCGATCTCAAGGCCGTGCGCGAGGCCGAAGAGTCGATGCTCGACCGCACGATGGTGCTCTACGGCTCCAACTTCGGCGACGCGAACCAGCACGTCTGCACCAACATGCCGGTGATTTTTGCCGGCGGCGGATTCAAGCACGGCCAGCACCTCGGATTCAGCAAGACGCAGAATTATCCGCTGCCGAATCTCTACGTCTCGATGCTCCAGCGCCTGGGCATCGAGGAAGATCGCTTCGCCTCCTCGACCGGCCCGATGCGCGGATTGGAGCTGGCATGAGCGCAGTGTGCGAGTGGCACGGGCGTGTGCCGGAAACATCACGGGCGGGACGCCCGTGCCACTGGTTCGCGATGCTGCTGAGCAGCGCATCCCTGTTGCATGCCGCCGTGCCACCGCTCGCGCCTGCGTTCATCGAGCAGCACTGCGCGAGCTGTCACAACGACACCGACAAGGAAGCCGGCCTCGATCTCACGGCGCTCGCGTTCAAGCCAGACGATGCCGCGAATTTCCAAAAGTGGGTGAAGGTCCATGATCGCCTCGAGGCGGGCGAGATGCCACCCGCGAAAAAACCGCGCCCCGCCGCGGCCGACCTCGCGGCGTCCATGGGCGAAATCGCGCGCACGCTCACCGCGCACGAGCAGGAGATCGCCGCCCGCGAGGGCCGCGCCACGCGCCGCCGGCTCAACGGCTACGAATACGAAAACACCCTCCGCGATCTTTTCGCCGCGCCGTGGCTGCAGGTGCGCGGGCAGTTTCCCGACGATGGCGAGGCGCACCACTACAACAAAATCGGCGAGGCGCTCGATGTCTCGCACGTCCACCTCGCGCGATACATGACGGCCGCCGACTACGCGATCCGGCAGGCGATGAGCGTGCAGGCCGAGCGCCCGCCCACGACCACGGTGCGCCACTACGCGCGCGACCAGCGCACGCTCACGGGCAAGTTTACCGGCAACATTTTCAACAGCTCGGCCGACCGCATGACGTTTCCCGTGCTCGGGCTCGCCACCGCGCAGCCCGAGGTGCGCTGGCTGCGCGCCCCGCTCACCGATCCCAAGCACCGCGACGACGAGGCGATCGGCTGGGTCTCAAGCAACTACGTCACGGGCTTCACCTACCGCTGGGATGGTTTTCGCGCGCCCGTCGCGGGCCGCTATCGCGTGCGTTTCAGCGGCTACACGCTCTGGGTGCCAGCCGGCGGAATCCAGATGAGTTTCAAGGGCGAGAACGACAAGAAAGGAACGCCGCGCCCGCCCAACCCACACGTCGGCGACTACGACCACCCGCAGCCCGGCCGGCGCGACGAATCGATCACCGTTTACACGCGCAACGGCGTGCTCAACCGCCGCGTCGGCGAATTCGATCTCACGCCGCAGCCGACCGTCGCGGATCTCGGCGAGGTGTGGCTGCTCGCCAACGAGACGCTCGTGCCCGATGCCTCGCGGCTCTACCGCTCGCGCCCGAACAATTTCCGCAACCCGCTCATGACGCCCGAGGGCGCGCCGGCCGTGGCGTTTCGCTGGATGGAGATCGAGGGCCCGCTCTACGACGAGCAGACCGCCGCCGGCTACCGGCTCCTCTTCGGCGATCTGCCGTTGCGCAAGGTCGCCGCAGGCCAGGGCGGTGTCGCGGTGCCACACGTGCCGCGCGGTGAGCGCCGTGACACCGGCCGCAACGCCGGGCAGCGTGTCGTGCCGATCGAGGAAACGATGATGGAGGTCGTCTCGAAAAATCCCCGCGCCGACGCCGCGCGCCTGCTGAAAAATTTTGTCGCGCGCGCCTATCGCCGCCCGACGACCGAGGCCGACGCCGCTCGTTTCCTTGCGCTCTTCGACGACCGCACGCGGGCCGGGCTGAGTTTCACCGAAGCCATGATCGCGTGCTACACAGCGGTGCTCGCCTCGCCGGCGTTTGTGTTTCTCGACGAGCATCCGGGCCTGCTCGACGACCACGCGCTCGCCACGCGGCTCGCGCTCTTCGTCTGGAATTCGGAGCCCGACGCCGCGCTCCGCGCCCGCGCCGCGCGCGGCGAACTGCGCCGGCCCGATGTGCTCCGCGCCGAGACCGAGCGGATGCTCGCGGATCCGAAGTCACACCGGTTCGTCGAGGCGTTTCTCGATTACTGGATCGACCTGCGGAAGATGGAGGACTCCACGCCCTCGACCTCGCTTTACAACGACTACTACCTCGACGACGCGCTCACCGAGGCCGCGCAATTGGAGACGCAGCTCTTCTTCACCGAGCTGCTCCGCCGCGATCTGCCCGCGCGCAATCTCGTGCAGTCGGATTTCACCTTTCTCAACGAGCGCCTCGCCGTGCACTACGGCGTGCCGGGGGTGGCCGGTGCCGCCATGCGGCGCGTGGCGCTGCCCGCCGACAGCCCGCGCGGCGGCATCATGACACAGGCGAGCATCCTCAAAATCACCGCCAACGGCACCACGACCTCGCCCGTGCTCCGCGGCAAATGGATCGTCGAGCGCATCCTCGGCCTCGAAATTCCACCGCCACCCGCCGCCGTGCCCGCTGTCGAGCCCGACATCCGCGGCGCCGTCACGATCCGCCAGCAACTCGACCAACATCGGGCTGACAAAAGCTGCGCTGTCTGCCACCGCAAAATGGATCCCGCCGGCTTCGCCCTCGAAAGTTTCGACGTGATGGGCGCGTGGCGCGATCGCTACCGCGGCGTCGCGGAGGACAAGCCGGCGGAAAAAGGCCTCGGGAAAAACGGCCAGCCCTTCGAATTCCACTACGGCCTGCCCGTCGACGCCGCAGGCGAGCTGCCCGACGGCCGGCCCTTTGCCGACATCCGCGAATTCAAACGCCTGCTCCTCGACCGCGAGCCACTGGTTGCGCGCAACCTCGCGCAACAACTCGCCATCTACGCCACCGGCGCGCCGGTGCGTTTCAGCGACCGCGCCGAGATCGATAAAATCGTGGGCGACGCAAAGGCGCGCGACTACGGCGTGCGCTCGCTCGTGCACGGCATCGTGCAGAGCGAGTTGTTCCGGGCGAAGTAGGCGGGTGTTGTCGCAACCCTATCCACGCCGCGCCTTCGCCGCCGCCGCCAGCGTCGCCAGCACCGGCGGCGTCTGCTCCCACGCGAGGCAGGCGTCGGTGACGCTGCGACCCGGCACGAGCGGCCTCGCCTGATAATCCTGCGCGCCGCCGAGCAGATTGCTCTCGAGCATCACCGCCGCGATCATGCGATCGCCGCCCGCGATTTGCCCGGCGAGATCGGCGGCGACGATGGATTGGCGCGAGGCGACCTTGCCGCTGTTGGCGTGCGAGCAATCGACCATCACGTGCGGCGGGAGATCATTTTTTCGCAACAGCTCGCCGGCGGCGCGCACGTGCGCGGCGGAGAAATTCGGCCCGGCCGTCCCGCCGCGCAGCACGAGATGCGTATGCTCGTTGCCCGTCGTGCCCATCACGGCGGGCGCGCCGTCGCGCGTGAGCGACGGAAACCAATGCGGGTGCCGCGCCGAGCGGATCGCGTCGATCGCCACCTGCACGTCGCCATCGGTGCGATTCTTGAAACCCACCGGCATCGAAAGCCCCGACGCCAGCTCGCGATGCACCTGGCTCTCCACCGTGCGCGCGCCGATCGCGCCCCACGACACGAGGTCCGCGTAATACTGCCCGAGCGTCGTGTCCAAAAATTCCGTCGCCACCGGCAGCCCGAGCCCGACGACATCGAGCATCACCTGGCGCGCCAGCCGCAGCCCGGCGCCGATCTGAAAACTGCCATCGCGCCCTGGATCGTTGATCAGGCCCTTCCATCCGACGACCGTGCGCGGTTTTTCAAAATAGACCCGCATTACCACTAGCAAATCGCGCGCGTGCATCACCGCCACTTCGTGCAACCGCCCCGCATACTCCACCGCCGCCGCCGGATCATGAATCGAGCACGGCCCCACCACGACGAGCAGCCGGTCGTCCGCGCCCGTGACAATCGCCGCCACCTCGCGCCGGGTGCGCGCAATCAGCTCCGCACCCGCGTCCAACAACGGCAGCTCCACCTCGAGCGTCGCGGGCGCGATCAACGGCTTGGTCGCGCGAATGCGCAGGTCGGAGGTGGGCGGATGCATGGATTGGCTTGTTGTAGGCCCGGCCGCTGGCCGGGCAACGTCACGCGCCCGGAACCCGGCCAGCGGCCGGGCCTACAACGGACATCGCTTCATGCGCCAAGGGCGAGCGCGCGAGCTCGGTTTCCGCCGTTGCTGTTACGCCGAGTTTCGCCGCACGCGCGCGCAGCGTGAGAAACGCCAGCGACGCCGCTTCGCCGGACGCGGCCCGCGCGGCGACCGCCTTGATATCCGGTTCGATCAGCGGCAGCTGCCCAAGCGGTAGCACGTTTTTATCAACGAGAAAAAATCCCAACGACACGTCCAGCGTATCGAGCCACGCGCGCGGCTGGGTGGGCACCGTGTAGGCGAAGGCTGCGCTCGCGGGCGACCACTCCATGTAGGCGCGCACGTCGGCGTGCAGTTTGCCGAGCGCCTCGTCGGCCGTGCCTGGCGTCCAGCGCGCGCTGAAGGTCTTCCGCTCGCGAAATGATTTCACCTCCCACACGCGCAACCGCACCTCGTAGTCGCCCGCCACAACGCGCAGCGCGCCGCTCACGATGTAGTCGAGCCCGCCCTCGGTCGTGTCCACGAGCTGCCGGAGATTTTCGACCGACCACTCCGCGCCGAAATCCACGAGCCTGCTCTCCATCCCCGCCGCACTCATGAGCGCGATCGCGGCGACGGGCGCATAGGACGGTGAGAAATAAAATGTCTCCGCCAACCACAGCGGCAACCCGCGCGACAGCCGCGCGAGTTCGTCGGCCGGCTTCACCGCAGAATCGGTTGCCGTGGGATTGGCCGCGCGCCCCGGCAGGGCCAGCTGCGCAAACGCGATCCGCCGCAAACGCCCCTCCTTCGGCGGCAGAATCTGCGCCGCGAGCGGTTCGAGGCCGTAGAACCAGATCGGTTTGCTGATCGTGATGAGCCCGAGCTTCGGCACGTCACCCGGCATGCCCTCCGCCGGTGTGGTGGAGGCTGGTTCGGGCGCGGCGAGCAGCTCCGCGATCGCGTTGGAAAACCCGTGCAACCGATCCTCCAGCTCGGGGCGGTTAAGAGCGAAGAGGATGTCGAGCACGTGCTGCGCCGCGTCGGTATTGCCGAGCGCGAGATAAGCCTGGAGCAAATTCAACCCCGTCGCCGGCCCGTGCCGGTCCGCATCATAGCGCGGCGCGATCAGATCGACGATTTCCGCCACATGCCCGTGTGATCCCATGTCGCCGGAGATCGCCACCAGCACATCCGCCCGGTCACCCGCGCCGCTCGCGAGGATTTCTTCGTAGATGACCAGCGCGGCTGGCAGATCCTTCGCCTCGACCTTCTCGCGCGCGGCGGCGAGGCGGGGTTTGACCCCCACTCCGGCAGCGGCCACCGCTGAGGTAGGAGTCGATCCCAAGGACGCCTCCGTCGGGATCACCGCGCCATTTGGTGCCGGCTCCGTTTTCTTGCCGGAGAAGCGATTGAAGAATCCCATGTCGCCAGCAAACGCGCGATACCCCCGCTGGCGAACCTGTTTTATCCAGCTAGTTTTTTGGTAATCGTCCGGGCGGCGCTATTCTTTCCGGGATGACGCCCGCGCGGGTCGCAATGAGGGCGCAGACTTTGGGGACATACATGCGCGTCTCGGCGGGGAGTTTCTCGGCGATGGCGGTGTAGGTCGTCGCCTTTTGTTGCGCGAGGGTGCGACTCACGCGGCCTTCGCCGGCGTTGTAGGCGGCGAGGACGAGCGCCCAGTTGCCAAAGCGGCCGTGCAACTGCCGCAGGTAGCGCGCGGCGGCGTGCGCGGATTTTTCCGGGTCGGTGCGGTCGTCGGGCAGAAACGTCGAGAGGCCCAGCGCCTTCGCGGTGTCGGGCATGAATTGAAACAGACCCTTGGCGCCGACGGGACTGCGCGCGGCGGGATTGAGCGAGCTCTCCGCCTCCGCGATCCACGCGAGCTCGGGCGGCACACCTTCGGCGGCGAACGCGGCGCGCAGCCGCGGCATGAGCGTGGCGGCGCGCGCGGGCGCGGGGCGCGACTGCACGCGGGCGAGCCAGAGCTGGTAATGCGGCACGGGTTGAAAGACCGCGGGCGGCGGCGGACCGGGACGCTTGGGCGGGGGCTGCGGCGGCGGGAGCGTTTGGCGCGCGCCCTCGAAGGAGTCGATACGCTGCTCCAACCAGTCGGCGAGGTCCTCGTAGCCGGGCACGAGGCGGAGCGCGTCGAGCGCCTGCCGGCCCTCGCGCGCGCAGTCGGCGAGGTCCGCGACGGAATCGCCCTCGAGCGCGCCCTGGAATTTCGCGACGAGCGCGTCCCACTTTTCCTTCGTGGGAAAATCATACTGCGCCTTCACCTCAGCCGGCGCGAAAATATCGAAGAGCACGCGGCCCGCGCGAAAAAGTTCGTCCGTCTCCGGCCCAAGTGTGCCGGGCGGCGCGGGCTGCGCGGCGTGAAGCGCGGTGGCGGTAAGTGCGAGGATGGCGCACTCGCGCAGCGCAGTGCGCGCGTTTTTTTTGTAGGCCCGGGCGGTGACCGGGCAGCCCGGCCAGCGGCCGGGCCTACATGCTGGCAAATTCGGCTTCATCGGTTCAGCGCCGAAATCACCGCGGCCTTGAGTTTCAACTCCGGCCGCTCGACGAGCGCGGGCGGATCGTCGCCGAGGTAGGTCTTCGCGTTTTTTGCGATCCAATCGGTGGTGACGAAACGGTAGCGGCGGACCGGCTCGATCACGGCGGGAGCGACGGCGATGAGATTTTCGCCGGCGCGCTCGGCGAAGGGCGTGTCAGGGCCCTGGTTCGCACGTGCGAGGATTTTTTTTAGCCACGCACCGTCCACGTCGGCCGTGAACAGCGCGCCGTCGAAACGCACGCAGGCATCGAATTCAAAGCGCGTGACGTCACCCGCCGGCAGCCCCGCGCCAAAGGTCGTCGCGCCGACGACCGCCACATCCGCACCCGCCGCGACGCGCGCGGCCTCGACGGCAAACCTCGCGGCCTGGCCCGGCCCGAGCGCCCGCGGCGCGCGGCCGACGACGGCCGTCTCCTCCGCGGTGAGATGTTGCGCGAGCGTTTCGCGGATCAGTTTCGCCAGCGCCGCATCGGCGGGATCGGCTGCGGCGAGCGCCAGCTGTTCGACTTCCCAGTGCAGCCGGCCCGCGGCGCGTTGCAGCCGCGCGATCGAGACGAACTCCATCCAGCTCCCCGAGTGAAAATAAACGGTCCGGCTTTCCCGATGCACGAACCGCAAATGATCATGCGCGCCGGCGAAGAGCGTGCCGTCGGGCGCGAGCGGCAGCATCGCCCGATCCGCGCGGAGCCCCGCGTGACTGAGCACGACCGGGAGCGTGGCTAGGCCGAGGAGCGCGGGAAAATTTTCCCGCGCCCACACCGCGGGATCGGCGAGGTCGAGCTGCGGGCGGATCGCGACGCGGTAAGTCGAGAGCTTGTCGGTCGTGACACCGACAAGCGTAAGCGTGTGCGCGCCGAGTTTCAGCATAAGCGACGCGGGCGCGTAATTTTTTCCCGTGGCCGGATCGCGGAGGTTGCCGCTGACGACCTTGGCGCCCGTCGCTTCAATTCGCTTCACCGTCTCGGCCACGTCGAAAAATTCCGGCTCGTGGTTGCCGAGATTCACCACCACGGGACCGCGCGCGGCGAGCGCGGTGAAGAGCGCAAAGTCGATCGCCCCGGAGGTCCGGCGGGCGACGACGTTGCCGTATTCGAGCGCATCACCATCGATCAGTATGGCGAGCGGCACACCTGGATTTTCGGCGCGCAGTTGATCGATGCGTGCCACAAGCTGTGCCGTCCGTTCGTAAGCGGAGTGCAGATCGCCGAGCACGACGACGATCGCCTCGGTCGGTTCGGCGGCGCGGAGGGCGAGGATGCCAAGCAGGCTGAGAAAAAAAACGGCGCGGCGCATGGGAACGCCCCAGACTGCACGGTCCGGGGAAAAAATCGCTACGGCACTTCGTAAACTTCCACCAGCGCCACGCCCGTGCCGCCAGCCACACCGGACACCTGCGCGGTGTAGGCGCCGGGTGGCAGCGTCGCGAGCAGCGCGGCGTCACGCGAGGCACCGTCGAGCCCAAACGCGCCAACGACCCGGAAGGCCGCGCTCAGCGCGGTCGTGCCGCCCCAGTTGTCGTTCTCCTGGGTTTTCACGCCCGCGACGTTGAAAAGTTCCAGCTTCGGATCGGCGAGCACGCCGGGCACGCCGAACACCGCGAGCGTGGGGCCGATGGCGCGGATGAGCACCGTCTTCGAACCGGGACCGGTGATTACGAAGCCCGCGATCAGCACGTCGGCACCCGTGCCGCTGAGGGCGCGGGCGGAGACGTTGATGAGCCGCGGCGTGCCTGCGCCGAAGGTCACACCGGGCGTCACATCGTAGAGTTCCGCGAGCACGACGCCCGTGCCGCCGCCGACGCCGGAGAGCTGGGCGGTGTAGCTGGCCGAGGCGAGAGCCCCGTTATAGAGCGCGGAATCGCGGCTGCCGGCGGTGAGCACAAACGCACCGACACTGGAAAAGATCGTGGCGTCGGCGGCGTTCCAGTTGTCGTTTTCAAAGAGCTTCACGGCGGTGGCGCTATAGAGCTCGACCTTGGGATCGGCGAGCACGCCGGGGACGCCAAAGACCGCGAGCGTGGGCCCCACGCCGCGCACGAGCAGCGGCTTGGTGCCGCTGGTGCCCGCGCCGCCGATGACAAAGCCCACGATGAGCGTCTGCGCCCCCGTGCCCGCGCTGGTGCGGATGGAGAGATTCGCGATGCGGCTGACCTCCTGCGTCACGATCGCATTCACCGTGAGGCGGCCGGCGACCGACGCCATCGCGCCCAACGCATCGGTCACGACCACATCGTAGAGCCCGGCTTGGGCGGCCGAGACACCGTTCAACGTCAGCGTGCCGGTCGTCGCGCCGGCGATCCCGGCGCCGTCTTTGCGCCACTGATAGCTCACGGCGCCGAGGCCCGTCGCGGCGGCGCGAAAGGTGACGTTGCCGCCCGCCGCAATCGTCTGGTCCTGCGGTTGCGCACTAAACGCGACACTCGATCCGACCAGCGAAAAACTCGCGGCAGCCGACGCCGCGATCGCGAAGCTGCGGGGCAGGGCCGGCGGGACGTTGCCGGCCGCGTTGGTCGTCGAGCCCCACGCGATCACGGTGCCATCGGATTTCAACGCGAGCGCGTGAAACGCCCCGGCCGCGATCGCGATCACCCCGTTGGTGCCGGCGGGCACATTGGTTTGCCCGCTGTTGCTGGCACCCCAGGCCGTCACGGTGCCGTCGGTCCTGAGCGCCGCCGTAAACTGGCCGCCGGTGAGCGCACCGCATGAGGAAATGGCCGCGATGCCGGTGAGTCCCGCCGGCGGCCGGTAGGAGGGGTTGCCCCAGCCCACCAACGTGCCGTCCCGTTTCAACGCCGTGCTGAACTCGGCGCCCGCAGCGATCGCGGCCACCTCGGAAAGGCCCGCGGGCACATTGGCCTGACCCTGGGCATTCACGCCCCACGCGACGACGGTGCCGTCGGATTTCAACGCGAGCACGTGATTCCGCCCGATCGCGAGCTGCTTCACGTCGGCGAGTCCGGCGGGTGGCGTGGTTTGACCGGAGCCAGCCGAGCCCCAGAGCCGCACGGTGCCGTCGCGCCGCACGATTCCGCTCACGTCGCCGCCCGCCGCAATCGCCGCCACGTCACCAAGCCCGGACGGCACGGTGGTCTGGCTGTTGGTGTTGTTGCCCCAGGCGATCACGGTGCCGTCCCCCTTCAACGCGATCCCATGCTGGTTGCCGCCGGCGATGGCACGGACCCCGGACAGGCCGAAAGGCACGTAGGTTTCGGGTGCCGGCGATATCGGCGATCCCGTGGTGCCATCAAAAAACGATGCCCCCTCGCGGCCCCAGGCGACGACCACGTTGGCCGGCGTGGAGGGGACGGTGACCTCGACGTCGAGGTATTGCTGGGGCTCGCTGCCGCCGCGCGCCACGGCCTTGATCGCGACGCCGGAAACCGGATCGGAAAACGTCGCGCCGAGGGCGAGCGTGGCGTCGTTGGCGCCCACGCCCGGCGTCGTGAGATCGAGGAGTTCGCTTTGTTGCCGGTTGTTGAAGCCCCAGATGATGTGCGCGCCGTTGGCCGTCGGCGTGCCGGTGGCAAAATTTTGCCGGAGCCCCACCCAATACCAGCGCACGCCGTCGCGGAAAATCCGCAGCGCCAGCGGCTGCGCGAGCGGGGAGTCGCGGCTGTCGAACCGGTAGATGCGATACGTGCCGCTGGTCTTCACGGTCGTGACCGCAGCGTCGGGCAGCCAGCCGAGCCGGTTCTTGTGCCAGTGGTTGAAGTGGTGGCGCGCGTCGCGCGTGACCCCGGTGGTCCCGCTCGAGCCCATCGTGTCGAAGGGGTCGCCGTATTCGAGCGTGTTGCCGTTGGGCGAGACCGGATTGCCGTCGTTGATACGCCAGAGATTCGCGTGCAGCAGGCCGTAGGTGTGGCCGAGCTCGTGCGCCACGGTGGCGGTTGTGAAGGATCCGCTGCCATTGATCCACACGTTGGCGGCGTTGACCAGGGCCTCGCCCCCAAACGTGATCAGCGAGCCCGGCACGCGTGAGGTGCCGAGGTTGGGAAACACCACCACGATGCGGTCGAAGGAGGAGAGCGTGTAGTGCGCCGTGGCGGCGTTGCGCGCATCGGTGTGCATCTGGCCCTCATTATCGGCGAGCGCATAGGCGCTGCCGGTCTGCGGCATCCGGTAAACGTTGTCGCTGATCGTCGCGTTGATCGACGTCTTGCCGTAGCTCATGTCCTCGAAGAGCGGTTTCACGCCCGTGTTCATCACGTTGAGCGCCGCCGCCTGCGTGATCGGCTCCCCGGGGAAATCGGAAAAATCCACGCGAATCACCAGCACCTCCTTGGGGCCGAGGGTCCAGGTGGTCGCCGGCTCGGCCGCGGTGGCGGGGGTGCCGGTGATCCGGCCGCCCGTGCCATCCTCGGCGGCGATGAGCCGCTGCACATAAATCTCCAGCATGTCCGGTGCGGTGTCGCAAAACTCTACCAGGCGGCCCTCCACCTCGGCCACGTTCAGCGCGGTGAGATTGACCCCGGCCTCCGCCGCCAGCGGCGACACGGGCAGACTTGAAACCGGGCAGTTGTCCGCCGCCGCGCCGGTCGGCCGTTCGCCCGGCTCAAGGACGCGCAGCGGACTTTCGTGCAAGGCGAGATGGCGATCGAGCACGATGCCATGGAGCGACACGCCCTCCCTGGCCGTTTGCGGTTCGCGGCGCCCATAGCTGTGCGCGGTGTAGGTGGAGCCGCCGAGCACGGCGATCCGGCGGATGCCGGCCGTGGTCATACCCCCGTCGGCGGCCGGACTCGCGGCGACGAGTGCAAACTCCCCTTTCCCCGCGACCCGGCGCTCCAATTCCGCGATCACCTCCGCCGGCAAATCCCGCCGCACGGTGGCCGGAACGGTCAAAGCCAGCGCCCGCTGCGGGTCGGCCACGATGAGGTCGCGCATCACGATCCGTCGCGCTTGCGCGAGCGCGACTCCGTCGGCCACAAGTTCGGCCCGCACCGTAGCAGGAGCCACGCGATAGCGCTCGGTCCACGCGCGAAAGGCGTCAAGGGCCGCCGGCTGCGCGACTTCCGCCCAGGCTTGGGCGTAAGCATAGCGGTCGAACGTCTCCCGGCGCAACCCGGCCGCCGCGCGCGCGATCGCGTCCGCCGCGATTGCGGTTGGCGCGTCCGCCGGGCTCACTTGGGCGGATCGGTTTGGCGCAGCCCCGTCCCCAGGCGGCCGCGCCGACCGCCAGCACAGCACGGCGGCGACACACGTGAGCAACGCGAGCAAAGCCAAGTTTCGGAGGAAGCGCATGGGAAGGGCGACGATTCGATGGGTTCGATACCCGTGGCTGGCCAGACTATCCGGTTGTTGCGACAGCGCAAACGCCGGATAATTTCCCCAACGATATTCCGTTTCAACTCCGCGCGGAGCCCATCACGGCACCTCGTAAACCTCCACGAGCGCCACGCCCGTCGTGCCCCCGACACCGGACACTTGGACGGTGTAGGCGCCAGGTTGCAGGGTCGCGAGCAGGGCGGCATCACGCGAGGTCAGCGGTAACTGAAAGGCACCGGCCAGAATTCTGCTGCACCTTTTGAGTCACCACTGAAAAGAGCTTGGCATCCCCCGATAATTCCAACTAACAGCAGGAAACTGCCACATCCGGCAGCTTTTGAATCCCAAGGATCTTTTGACGAGAGAGACAACGCCGGAGGTTTGAACGCCCTTGGATTCCATCAGTTCGTTTCTTTTTTTTCTCATGGCTTGCCTGAAGCGGTGGTATTAGCAACCTCGCCCACCTTGGATTTTTCTGGGTTCTGGTCTATGAACTTATCTTCGCTGTCTTGCCCTGATCTATTGTGATATTTTCCGAATGGAACGGTCTGCAAGAGCATCGTCGTCGCCAACTGCGCGTATGGAACATAGTCCGCCGCAGCTGCGTTAGCGGCAGTGATTATTGCGTTCGCAATTAGAGTGGCCAGTGGATTACCCGCATTTGATTGGCCGCTGAGATTGGCAACTATTGTTCCTGAATACTCCCAAAGGACTCGATTTGTTTTTGTTGATTTTAATTGGGCATCAATCGTGACCGTGAGGTTTGCGGCGAGAACGGCATAAACCTTGTCCCATTTTCTGATTCGGGTAAAAAGGACGGCGTCAGCTCCAAAGTATTCATGAAACCGATTGAGCGGCTGATTAATAATTAGCTCTGTATCATACAGGCCCTGCCCCTTGAGCATTTCGCCCGTTAGCTCCATTGGAAGCACGTAAAATCCAGCAAATGCTAGAGGCTGCGGGATTGCCGTTGAGTAATACTCTTTAGCATCTGCCGCCGTGGTATTATTTATCGGAGGAAGAACAAAAACAGTTAGCGGTTTCTCTTGGTAGATCAGTGGAAACTTCGTCGCCTTTGTTGCAGTGGTGGCGCAACCCGTAAACAGCACGCCCACGAACAAGACTTGAATAAGGAGCGCAAACGGCTTCATGGAATTAGCTTTTAAGCTGTGAACGGACAAACGTGACGAATTGCTCGGATTCAGGGTAGGCCTTTACTTCAAGGGAAAAGTAGCGGTCCGCTTCTGGACTACCCTCTTTGGCAAGAATGTAGGCGTATTCGCAGTAGATACCGGGAGGCACTCTCGTCCCCTTGCCCTCCGATTTCTTTATGATGTCTTCCAGAGTTTGACGGTGTTTCTCCAAGCTTGCTGGCGTGCTGTCCTTTTTGCTCCGGTATAGAGTGCGCGAGTAGTTGCCATAGTAGTAGGCTACCGGCGGGGTTGTGCAGCCTGCGAGAAGGGTCAGCAACGCGATGGTAAGTAGGTGTCTCATGGGTTTGGCACGGCGGGTTCAAGGATGAGGTCGAATGCCCCACCTGACGTATAATGAAAGCCAAGCTGAACCGGAACGGACTAATATAGACGAGGACGGGACCAAACGCTCAGGGGCCCCGGCCAGCCGGCTTGGCGGCTGG
>JANXSC010000122.1 GCA_025352845.1 Opitutaceae bacterium | reverse complement strand
CAACATCAAATTCATCAAAGGCCGCGGTCGGCTCATCGATCCGCGCACCGTCGAGGTGAATGGCGCGCAACTGCGCGGCGACGCGATTCTCCTCTGCACGGGAGCCCGGGCTTCCGTGCCAGACGTGCCCGGCCTCACCGACGTGCCATTCCTCACCAACGAATCCGCATTCGAACTCGGCGAGCTGCCGGAATCGCTGCTGGTGCTCGGGGGCCGCTACATTGCGTTGGAATGCGCGCAGATTTTCGCGCGCCTCGGTAGCCGCGTGACCGTGCTGCAGCGTTCGTCGCGCATTCTGCCGCAGGAGTCATCCGAACTGACCGACGAACTCACCGGCCAGCTGAAGTCGGAAGGTCTCGGCATCATCACTGGTGTCGCCATTCAACGGGTGTTCAAGGACGGCGCAAATGTTGCCGTGGAAGCCATGGTCGGTGGACGCCGCGAGATCTTTCGCGCCCGCCAGTTGCTCGTCGCCACGGGCCGCACGCCCAACTCCGCAGGCCTGAGGCTGGATAAAATCGGGGTGAAGATCGATGCGCACGGGTTCGTTTCCGTGGACGCGCACCTCGCGACCACGACGCCGGGCATCTACGCGGCGGGCGATATGGTGGGTGAGCCGATGTTCGTTTATACGGCGGCCTACGAGGGCGCTCTGGCGGCGGAGAACGTGCTCACCGGCGCGGGCCGGAAACGCGATTACACCGCCCTGCCCTGGGTGGTGTTTACCGATCCGCAGGTGGCGGGCGTCGGGCTCGACCTGGTGCAGGCGAAGTTGGAGGGCATCGACGCGGAAGCCGTCACGCTGCCGCTCGCGCAAGTTCCGCGAGCCATCGCCGCACGCGACACGCGCGGCTTCATCCAGTTGATCCGCGACCGCAAGACGGACCGTTTGCTCGGGGCGAGGATTTTGGCGCCCGAAGGCGGGGAGCTGCTGATGGAAGCCGCGCTGGCAATCCGCCACGGCATCACGGTGCGCGAGCTCGCCTCGGCGTTTCATCCTTATCTGACGTTGAGCGAAGGCATCAAGCTGGCCGCACTCTCCTTCGGGAAAGACGTGAAGAAACTGAGCTGCTGCGCGGCGTGATCTGCTCCACGCCGTCGAAGGAGCGCCGGCGCGGGCGCACCTTGAGGCGGGTTACTGCGGCGCGTGGCACCGCGCGTGGATCGAGCGCTACGAGGCGGGGGCGGCGGCGCGAACCGGCGGCTGAAACCTCGGCGGCGTCCTGCTGACGCTCGCGGCTTGAAAGCTGCTTTTATCGGAAGCACTTCGCTTCCACTGCATGAATTTGGCCGCCCTCCAGTCCCTGCCCCTAATCTCCGTCGCCACCGGTCAAGTCGTCATCGAACAGGGGCAGCCACTCAAAGGAATCTACTTCCTTGAGAGCGGCGAGTTCGAGGTGCTCAAGAATGGCGTCTTGATTGCCGAGATTTTTCAGGCGGGCGCCGTGCTGGGCGAGATGTCTTGGCTACTTGACACGACGCCCACGGCTACGGTGCGCGCGATCACGCCCTGCACCTGTCGGCTCGCGGCGGATCCCGAAAACTTCATGCGGCAAAATCCCGAGGTCACGTTGCACGTCGCCGTGACGCTCGCGCGCCGGCTCGATTCCCTGTCGCGCTACCTCGTCGATATCAAGAACCAGTTCAAGGATCGGGCGGATCATCTCGGCATCATTGATGAAGTGTTGGATTCACTCCTGCATAAACAGCCGCGGGTGGTTCCGCGCCGGGCGACCGGGGACTAGCGTGGATTTTCCATTACCTGCCGAGTCTAGCAAAATACGGTGACGCGGCGCTGGAAAGTAGGGCGGACTTTAGTCCGCTTTTTCAGGGCATCGAAAGCGGGCTCAAGCCCGACCTATCGCCGAGTCTCGTGACACTCGATTTTGCGAGACTCAGCGAGTCACACGCGCGGGCTTGGCGGGTTCGGTGGCGTCGAGCCGGATTTCCTCGTCTCCCGCTTGGGAAACCCAGCGGGCCGATCGCCCCGCGAGGTTGATCTCGATGTAGGCGGGGGGAGCCCCGAGTTGGCGGCCGGCATTGAAGGCCCACGTCCGGCCGATCTGGCAGGCCCAGGCACCGCCATTGCGAAACGGGGAATTGTGGATGTGGCCCGACAATACGTAGTCGGGCTGGAGTTCACTGATGATCGCGGCGAGGGATTCGTCGCCGGCAAACTCCTTGCCGGTCCAGCTCACGACCGTGCGGTTGGGTGGCGCGTGATGCACCCAGAGCCAGACCTTGGGAGACTTAGCCCCCTCGCGCCGGAGAAACTGTTGCATCGCCTTGAGCGAGGCCGGTCCATCCCACCATGGGCAGACGGAAAACTTCACATCGCCGACGTCGACGCTGGCGCCGTCCACCACCATGCCGTCGGCGCGCACGCGCTGGAGCCAGCGCGCGATGTATTCCTGATTTCCGTTTTTCTCATCGCCGTCGTGATTGCCGGAGCACACGAGCAACCGGGTTTTACTGCTGATGGTTCTCAGGTATTTGAGGACAACCGTGATTTGCGAATCGAGGTCGAGGTGCCCCGCGATATCGAGCAGGTCGCCGGCGATGATCACCATGTCGTAGTGCGGAGCGCGGTCGGCCACCCAGTCGAACTGCTTGAGGGAGAAATGCAGATCGGAGACGACAAGGATCTTCATGGGGCGGGGTTCGCGACAGGCTAGCTGTTCGTATGCCACCGGGGGAATGGATTCGATCACCCCGGCTGCCTGTCCCGTTCGCTAAGACGCGATGGCACAATGTCCCCATGCACCCATGGCACGGTCTCAGAAAACACCTCCGTCGGAGAAAATTTTCAAAAAAGCACGATCGCGTGGCTTGCTTATTCGGGGGCGCGCGCGCTGCATCGGTGACCCTGCGAAAAAAAACTCCGCGCACGCGCGCGATTTTTGAAAGACCGCGCCCCGCGGTGGCGTTCCGTTGCTCAGACCGCCTGAGCCTCCTCCCTCCGCTCCCGCCCGCTTCCCATTTTTCCCCCATGCCAACTCCATCATCCACACAACAGGCGTTCCTCCGCCGCCTGTTCCTCCCCGTCGCGATGCTTGCGGTCGCCTCGCTTGTCCACGCCCAGGAGTTCTACGCCGTCGGCAAGAACCAGAATTTTCTCCAGACCGGCCCTGGCACGGTGATTCCGGACCCGTCCTTCCCGTTTAGCTTTGAGGCGGGGTCGGCGAAGGCCGGCACGTTGACTATTCCCGGCGGCGCGACGTTCCCGCTCACCTTTAATCTGCGCGACAAGAACTACAGCTTCACGCGCTCCTTTGGCTCGAAGGCCGCCCTCGATGCTGCGTTTCCCA
>JANXSC010000113.1 GCA_025352845.1 Opitutaceae bacterium | reverse complement strand
CTTCCCTCGCCTCCCGCACACCCAGAAAACCTGCAAACACTCTCACGCGCACAAGTCCCTCATCGAAAATAACCGTCCTCGCTTCCCACCGGCGTAAATCTTCCTCCGCCCCGCCGCCTTCAAGTCCGACGGGCTGCTAGCCGCCGGGTAGCCGAAGTCGTGAGACTTTGGCTCATGCGACGAGCGTTGCGGCCAAAGTCTCACGACTTTGGCTACGGGTTATTCGGATAGGTTCTTAGCGCCGATAACCGTGGCCGTGATAATGGCCGCCGCGCGGCGCGACGATGCAGCGCGGACCCGCGTGGTATCCGTAACCGAATCCGAAGCCGAAGCTCACGACCGGCGGAGCGGCGTAAATGACCCGCGGCGACTCGACCGGCACATAGATGACCCGCGGCGCACTCTCGACATACACCACTTGCGGCGGAGCGGTCACGACCTGCACCGGAGCCTGCGCCCAGACGGTGGGTGCGGGCGGCACTGTCGCCGCGTCCGGCACCGTGGCCACCGGCTGCCCGTAAGCCTGCTGCACATAGATCACGCGGGGAGGCGGGCTGTAAACCTGCTCCGGCGGCGCGACCGCCGAGCCAATCAAGGCTCCGGCCACCGCCCCAATAATCGCGCCCTCGGCCCAACGATCGCCGTTGTGACCACCAATCAGGCTGCCGGCGACGGCGCCGACCGCCGCACCACCACCGACCGACGACCGAAAAATCTGCGCATGGGCGGGAGCGACCCCGGCCACCGCGAGTGAAACTGCGAGAACGAGTGTTTTCATTGCGCCGCTGTGACGCACCACCCTGGACTGATATTCAAAAAAATCTCCGCCCGAAAACTATCTCAACCGCGCGAAAAACCACGCTGCCAGCAGCGCGATCGCCCCGTGCGGGAGCCACGCCGCCACCGCGGGCTCCACAATCCCCTTCGTCGCGAGCGCCGTGGCCGCGCTGTTAAACACATAGTAGAGGAAAAAGAGCCCGATGGATTTCGACACGCCCACCGCCGGATTCACGCGCACGCCCGCCACCGCAAACGGAATCGCAATAGCGATCACGACGAGCGGGCCGACCATGTCGGCGATGAGCCCGTAGTAGCGCACCGCGTAGCTCGCCAGCTTCGGGCTGTGCTCAATTTCAAGCTGCGCGATCAGATCACGCAGCTCCCGCAGCGAGAGCGACGTCGGCTTGCGATCGATGAGCAGCATCAGGTCGGGATCCTCGCGGTAGCGCGGCTCGAATTGCTCGGCGAACGGCTTCGACGCCGTGAGTTCGCCGGTCTCGGGCGCAAACGTCAGCGCCCGGCCGTTTTTGAACATCCAGCCGTTGCGCGCCGTATCAAACCACGCCTCGGCCGCGGTCAGGCGCGAGGTCTCGCGGCGCTCCGCATCCAGCTCCGACACCGACACGCCGTAACCACGCCGCGTCGATTTGCTGAAGCGGTTGAGAAACCACATCCGGCGCTCGAGCGGGTTGTCGAAAGCCACGCTGTTCACCGCGCCGACGCGATCCGCCGGGAGTGCCTTCGTGGTCTGACTGCGAAATTCCAACTCATCCTTCATCGCGCGCGATTCCTCGACCGACCACGGCACCACCGTCGTGTTGAGCCACCACGAGAGCCCGCAGCACAACAATCCAACCAACCAAACGGGCGCGAGCAGTCGCGCGAAACCAACCCCCGCCGCCCGCATCGCGGTGAGTTCGTTGGCGCGGTGTAGTTTTCCCAGCGTGTAGAGGAGCGACACGAGCAGCGCAAACGGCAGCACAATCGCTAGGAAGCTCGGAATCGTCACGCCGAGGTAGCGCCAGAACACCGAGCCGCGCGCGCCGAGTTCGCGCAGCGAGCGGAAATCGTCGTAGAGCACCTGCACCAGCAGCAGCCCGATCGTCGCGGCCAGCACGAGCGCGAGCATCTGCAGCCACTCGCGCAGAAGGTGCCGATCGAAGGTGTTCACGGGCGCGATGAAACGAGCGTCTCAGCCCAACGGAAAGCCCAAACGGAAAAAACACCGCAAGCCGCGAACGCCGGCACAACGTCCGCGCGAAGGGCGCGGCTCACTTTCTTGCCCGCTTCATTAAGCGGAAACGCGTCGCGCCGTAGCACGGTCAGCCTGACCGTGCTGCTTTCATCAAAAAACCGCGGTCAGGCTGACCGCGCTACGCCCGGCGTCGGCCGCAGTTGCAAGAAACTGAGCTGCGCCCGCGCGCAACAACCGAAACAGTTTGGTTGAAAAGCCACCGTCGCTGGCCTTGGCTCCGCGCCTCGTTCCCCGCCCATGACTCAATCGCGCCGTCCGATCCTCCTTCTCGCTTTCGCCGCCGCCGCCTTCCTCCTCGCGTCGTGCGCCAAGCAGACCGACACGCTCAAGATCGGTGAATTCGCCTCGATGACCGGCAAGGAAGCCACTTACGGCCAGGCGTCGCACAAGGGCACGCTCCTCGCCATCGAGGAGGTCAATGCCGCCGGCGGCGTGCTGGGGAAAAAACTGGAGCTGCTCACGGAGGACAACCAGTCCAAGGCTGGCGAGTCCGCGACCATCGTGAAGAAATTCATCTCGCGCGACAAAGTCGTGGCCGTGCTCGGCGAGGTCGCGTCGAGCCGCTCGCTCGAAGCCGCCCCCATTTGTCAGGCCGCGGCCATTCCGATGATTACGCCTTCGTCGACGAGCCCGGAGGTCACCGCCAAGGGCGACTACATTTTCCGCGTCTGTTTTATCGATCCATTTCAGGGCACCGTGATGGCGAAGTTTGCCAAGAACACCCTCAAGGTGCGTCGCGTGGGCCTGCTCACCTCGGCGTCTTCGGCCTACAGCGTGGGGCTCGCGAAATATTTCAAGGAACGCTTCGCGGCCGACGGCGGCGTGGTCGCGCTCGAGCAGAAATTTTCCGAGGGCGACAAGGATTTCCGCGCCCAGCTCACCGCGATCAAGGCCGCCAAGGTCGAGGGCGTCTTCGTGCCCGGCTACTACGCCGAGGCCGCGCTCGTCTGCAAACAGGCGCAGGATCTCGGGCTCACGGTGCCGATCTTCGGCGCCGACGGCTGGGAATCTCCCGAGCTCGTCGAGATTGGCGGCAAGGCCGTCGAGGGCACGTTTTTCGCGACGCACTACTCCCCGGAAAACAGCGACCCGGTCGTCGCCAAATTTAACACCCGCTTCCGCCAGCGCTGGGGCGATGTCTCCGACACGCTCACCGGCCTCGGTTACGATTCCGTCATGATGCTCGTCGATGCCCTCAAGCGCGCCAACACGACCGAACCCGCGAAACTGCGCGACGCCCTCGCGATGACGAAGAATTTCCCCGGCGTCACCGGCACCATCACGCTCGACGAGCAGCGCAATCCCACCAAACCCGCCGTCGTGCTGACGGTGAAGAACGGCAAGTTCATCTTCGTCGAAAGCATCGCGCCGTGACGACGGCCTCACTCATTTTTTTTATTTTTCCAATGAAACGAATCCCACTCCCCCTCCTCGCCGCCGGCCTGTTGCTGCTGGCCTCGTGCGCCAAGCAAAGCGATGCCATCAAAGTCGGCGAATACGCCTCGCTCACCGGCAAGGAAGCGGGCTTCGGCCAGACCTCGCACCACGGCGTCGTGCTCGCCATCGAGGAAATCAACGCCGCCGGCGGCGTGCTCGGGAAAAAACTCGAACTCGCCTACGAGGACAACCAGACCAAGGCGGGCGAGAGCGCCACGGCTGTGAAAAAACTCCTTTCGCGCGAAAAAGTGATCGCGCTGATTGGCGAAGTCTCCTCCGGCCGTTCGCTCGAGGCCGCCCCCATCGCCCAAGCCGCGAAGATCCCGATGATCGCGCCCGCCGCCACCAATCCCAAGGTCACGGAAACGGGCGACTACATTTTCCGCGTGTGCTTCATCGATCCATTTCAGGGCACGGTAATGGCGAAGTTCGCGCTCACCGATCTTAGGGCCAGGAAGGTCGCAATCATCTCCAGTGTCTCGAACGCCTACAGCGTCGGCCTCGCGAAATTTTTCACCGCGACATTCACCAAGGGCGGCGGCATGATCGCTCTTGAGCAGAAATACTCCGAGGGCGACAAGGATTTCCGCGCGCAGCTCACCGCGGTGAAAGCCGCGGGCGTCGAGGCCATCTTTGTGCCCGGCTATTACACGGAATCCGCGCTCATCGTCCGGCAGGCGCGCGACCTCGGGATCACCGTGCCGTTTATCGGTGGCGACGGCTGGGAGGACGAGCAGCTCCTCAAGATCGCGGGCGACGCGCTCAACGGTTGCTACTACTCGACGCACTTTTCGCCCGAGAACACGGATCCCGCGGTCGGCAAGTTTGTGGGCAAATACAAGGCGCGCTGGAACGGCGAAGTCCCCGGCGCCTTCTCCGCGCTCGGCTACGATGCCGTTTACGTCCTTGCCGATGCGCTCAAGCGTGCCGGCACCACCGATGGTGCCAAACTCCGCGACGCCCTCGCCGCCACCAAGGATTTCGCCGGCGCCAGCGGCGTAACCACGATCGACCAGGACCGCAACGCGACGAAGCCCGCCACCATCA
Organism: Opitutaceae bacterium; assembly: GCA_025352845.1. Taxonomy (GTDB): domain Bacteria; phylum Verrucomicrobiota; class Verrucomicrobiia; order Opitutales; family Opitutaceae; genus ER46. The sequence continues at coordinate 1,117 of JANXSC010000113.1, read as the reverse complement.
TCGCGATCAAGGGCGGCAAACTGCAGTTCCACAAAACCGTCGCGCCGTGATTCACCCCGCCCGCGTTTACCTTCGCCGCTTCCGCCTGCACGCTGCGCTCGGGCTCGTCGCCGCCCTCACGCTCGCCTCCTGCGCCCCCCGCGAAGACACGATCAAGATCGGGCACTACGCCTCGCTCACGGGCAAGGATGCGGCGTTTGGCATCGCGAGCCGCAAGGGTATTCTCATCGCTGTCGAGGAGATCAATGCCGCCGGCGGCATCCTCGGCCGCAAGGTCGAATACCTCGTTGAGGACGTGCAGTCCAAGTCCGGCGAGTCCGCCACCGCCGTGAAGAAACTGATCTCGCGCGATAAAGTCGTCGCGATGCTCGGGGGCAATCCGTCCACGAACTCGCTCGAGGCCGCGCCCATCTGCCAGAACGCCGGCATCCCGATGATGGCGATCTCCTCGACCAATCCCAAGGTCACCGAGATCGGCGACTACATTTTCCGCATCTGCTTCATCGATCCGTTTCAGGGCGCGGTGCTCGCCAAATTCGCCCACGCCAAGCTGAATGCGCGGCGCGTGGCGCTGCTCACGTCGGCCTCCGCGCCCTACAGCGTCGGCCTGTCGAACGTGTTTCGCAGCACCTTCACCGGCCTCGGCGGCGAAATCGTCGGCGAGCAAAAATACTCTGAGGGTGACAAGGATTTCAACGCGCAGCTCACCACGATCCGCGCGCTCAAGCCCGATGTGATCGCCGCGACCGGCTACTACGCCGAAGCCGCGCTCATCTGCATCCAAGCCCGTGCCCTCGGCCTCACGATTCCGATCATCGGCGGCGACGGCTGGGAAGCACCGCAGCTCACCGAGCTCGGTGGCAGGGCCGTCGAGGGCACCTATTACTCGACGCACTACTCGGCCAACAACGAGGCGCCCGAGGTGAAGGCCTTCGTCCAAAAATTCCGCGCGCGCTGGCACAACGAAACCCCGGAGGGCGTCGCCGCCCTCGCCTACGACGCCATGATACTCTACGCCGACGCCATGCGCCGCGCTGGCACGACCGACGGCCCGAAAGTCCGCGCCGCCCTCGCCGCCACGAAGGATTTCCCCGGCGTCACCGGCCGCACCACGATG